>CAYHOD010000050.1:0-6090 GCA_964358215.1 uncultured Gammaproteobacteria bacterium
GCTCGTTCGCTCGGGATGACACAGTTAATTTTATAATTGTCTCGACTTCGCTCGGGATGACATAGGAAGACGAAAAATATATTAAGGAAGTTATCGTTGGAAGAAAATTCAATTATCAAATGTGACATTTTGTTTTGCGGAAACTATAGCTTGTAGTTCGTAGCTTATTAGCTTGTAGAAATAACAAAAATGTAAAATGACAATGCAAAAAATAAAAATTAAAAATTATTCCGCCTTGGCGGAATCCCTCTTACCTTATATTATAGAAAAAAAGCGGGAAAAAATTGCAAAAATTTTATAGAGAAAATTTTTGCAATTTTATTAATTTAAAAATCTATTATGAAAATTAATATAGATAAAAGGTATCCAGAACAACGCATGGATCGCCCTGTTGAATATAAAAGATTAGAACAACAAAGGAAAATATTAGAGCGTATTTTGTGTAGATTTATAGAAGATCTTCCTAATTTAGAAAAAAGGATTAATAAAAATAAAATTGATGCCGAACTTATTGTAAACAATTTTGCTGAACGTTATTTTGACTTCACTTTTCATCCGTCTCAGTCCAAATCAGATCTTTTTAGAATCGCTTTTGAACAGGCTTTACAAGAAATACACGATTTTTATAAAAATCTCACGACGGAAGAGCAAAATGAATTTATTGCGTCTCCATTTGAAATTTCTGAAAAAGCGAGCAAATATGCTCAAAAAATTTTTGCTGAATCAGCATCCAAACTTTTAGACATAAACGACGCGACGATACCTTCAAATGCCACTTTAGAACCCGCAACTATTAGACTTTTGCAAGGAAAAATAAAAATAATTTCTCAAGAAAATTTAGTTAATATTAAACAACAAATAGAATCGCTTTACTCATTATTTAAAATTCAACCGCATTTTTACGATGAAACCTTTGAAACTGTAGCAGATGCTAAAAAAATTCTTTTGAATAATATATTAGAAAATTATTATGTTTGGATTGATTTTGATGGCACTAAAAGAGCTGAAGGGCATGCTTATTCTAAATATGGAGCTTTGGTTTTTGAAGATATAAAATCTAGCCAAAATTATTTAGATTCAAATCAAAAAAATAGAGCCGATGAATTATATAATTTATTTCAAAAAAACGCGGCTCTTAATCACACTCTAACTCTATTACTTAAAGAAGATAACCTTGATAATAAAGACAATTTAGAAGAAATAATGAACACCTTAAAAAAAGAACGAGAAAATTTGTTGCTAAAATTAGTTCAAATTAAAAATTTAATTAAACGCAATAGAGAAAAAGAAAAAGAAACTGCGATTATTTATCTTTCTGATGAAGTAAAATTTATTTTCCGCCTTGATTATCGAACAATTATAGCTGCTAAAAATAAACAATATAACGATAACCAACTCGATCCTAAGAAACACAAACCATGTGATGAAAGACAATGTCAAATGCTTCGTAATATTTTAAATCAAGTTCTTGAGTTGAATAAATTAGAGTGTGAAAATAAATATAAAGATAAGAAAAAAAATATTCCGCTTATAACAACACCCAAAGAACAAATAATCTATCAAATAATGATTGCTCAGGCGCAATCCGCGCAAGATGTTCAAATTCTTGAAAAAGAATTTGAAGAATTAAGATGTACTAAAGCGCGAGAGTCAGAGGGCGATTACAGCAGTGAAGTTTCGTTTGTACCGCTTTTTGAAGAAGAACATACGCTTAATCCAGAAAAAATTTCAAAATTCTTGAAAGAAATGTGGGATTATTATGGCAAAATATTTGGAAAAAAACAATCAGAGATGTTTAATAAACGTATTAAAGAAATATTTATTGCTGGCTCTGATTCGTCAAAAATGTTAGGACAAACCAAAGCATTAATACAAGCGCAAAAAGCGATTATAGCAGTTGAACAATTTAATAAAGAGCATAATACCGATGTTAGAATTAAATTTGGAACTGGCGAAGCTGGTTTTAGACAAGGCGGATTTTTTGATCCTGAGGGTTATTTGCCGCTAATTAGAGGAAAAATTTTTGAATACACAAAAGAGCTTGAAAATAATCCGGAATTACTTAAAAAAAAATATGGCGAAAATTACAATCAAATAATTCAAGACATAGAACAAATGCAGCAATTTTTAATAGAGAAATTTGGCGCTAACTGGCGAGAAATTTTAATACGAAAACCGCGCGGTTATAATCGTTTATTAAAACTGTTTCCTGGTTTTAATGTTGTGACAGTTCAAAGCGCTACCAGAGAATTTTTAATATTTATGGATCCGTCAAGAATTTTAAGAATGGTTGAAGAAATTAAAAAGGGGCATGATAAATATTTTAAAAATCCCGATCGTCTAAATAATATTCAGCTTCTGGAAGAATGGTGGGAAAAAGCCGGAGAAAATGAAAGCCAATTTTATCAAAAAATGATGCTTGGCGAAAAAAATGATGAAGAAAAATCGTTTTTAGGTCGTTTATTGCAATTCTTAACAACAGGGTTACCACAAATTATTTTACGCGATAGACCATTAAAACGAGAACAATCCAATAAAGAAGATAATTATATTCACGATCTTAATGAATTAGCAAAAAAAGAAATAAATTCCCGGGCAATTGCTATAAATATGGTTTCTGGTTTTACCTTTCCTTTATTTCTTTTAGGAAAGGGAAGTATGTTAGAAAAAGCCAGAGGCTCTAATACTTTAGAAAAAATTTTACCGTATTTAGATGTAAAAGAAATACTTCGTCAAATGAAGCTTTTTGATACTATTGCTAAAGATGTTTTTCAAATAATGGAAAATACTGGAATGGTAGAAGTAGCTAAAGATTTAAAACAAGAATGGCAAAGGCTAATAAATTTTTTACCACAATTACAAAACGAAATGTGGCGTCAGGAATTACCTGATAATTATGACATTACTAAATTAACGCCAGAAGAAAAACAAAAACTTGCGCAATGTTTTGTTCCCGGCACCAGAGAACTTTTAATACATAATTTTAATAGTGAGAGTGATCAGGGCTTTGAATCCGAATATACAAAATTGTTTCGTGAAAATTTTCAGAAACATAAACGTTTTTTAGAAATAGCTGTTGATTATATTCAGAAAGGTTATAATTTTAGGGAAATTTTATATAAAGAGATTCAAAATAAAAAAAAGATTAATCCAAATCAATTAGAATCAAAAATACAGAAAAAAATTTTAGAAAATTTAACTAATCCTGCGATTGCCAATCCATTGGAATTAAGCAGGGCTTATGTTAACTTTCAAAAAAGTATCAAAAATTTTATTTTTACTGAACAAGATAAAAAAAATTATGGTGAATTTATCGCTACTTTAGTGCATTGTTACGGCACAGGAATGTAATTGCTAAATTTGCCAAAGTTTAGTAATTATTTTCATTTTACCACAATAGCATAATTTTTATGTCTAATAAGCTAAAAAGCTACAAGCTGCAAGCTACCAACGGTTTTTCGTTAGTTGAACTTCTTGTTACTATTGGGATTTTAATGGTTGTCATTCTTGGAATTTATGGAATGTTCACCATGGCATATAAAACTTTAGGGGCCAGTAAAGCAAAAATTATTGCTACTCAATTAGCCAATCAACAAATGGAAATAATTAGAAATTTGCCTTACGCTAAAATTGGAACTACTCAAGGTTGGCCAAACGGAGAAATTCCAAGTTCTCAAAACATAACTAAAAATGGCATTGAATTTATTATTCAAACAACCCCGGCTTATATTGATAATTCTTTTGATGGATTAGCGCCCGATGACACCACACCTTCTGATTATAAAAAAATAGAAATAAAAGTGAGTTGGAATAAATTTTCAGGCCAACCAATATATTTAGTTTCTACTTTTAGTCCAAAAGGAGTAGAATCAGCGCCTAATACAGGAACCCTTTTTATTAAAGTGTTTGACGCTAATGGAATCGATGTTCCGCAAGCGTCTGTTCTTATAGAAAATATTGATGTTAGTCCTAATATATTAATTAATGCCCAAACAAATAATGAAGGACTTTTACAACTTTTTAGTTTGCCTGTTTCATCAAATAAATATCACATTGAAGTAATAAAAAACGGATTTTCTACTGATTATACATTACCATCTAATCCTCCAACTAATCCAAATCCAGTTAAACTAGATGTTAGTGTATTAGAGAACCAAATTACCAGCATCAGTTTTTCTATTGATAAATTAAGCAAATTAAATATTTATAGCGTTGATGAAAATTGTCAATCTATTGAAAACGTTGATTTTAATTTTCAAGGATTAAAATTAATTGGCGCTGATCCAAATGTTTATAAATATTCTCAAGACAAAATAACCGATTCTTTTGGACAATTTATTTTTAATAATAATTTAGAATGGGATACTTATGTTGCTAATCTCATTTCTCCAATAGCTGATAATTATAATTTAGTTGGAACCAATCCTTTGCAACCATTAACCGTTCAACCTGACACAGCGCAAGATTTTTATTTAATTTTAAAATCAAAAACTAATGATAATCTTTCGGTCATTGTTAAAGACGCGGGATCTAATCAACCTTTGTCCGAAGCGCAAGTTCATCTTTACAAAGATGGATATGATGAAATAAAAATCACTGGATGCGGAATTTTAAGACAAACAGATTGGCAAGGAGGCCCTGGTCAAGTAAATTTCACCGACCAAACAAAATATTTTTCAGATGATGGAAATATAGACACAACTAGTTCGCCAGGAAATGTTCTTTTAATTTCAGCGGGAGAGCCGACTTCTCATTTTAAAGAAGAATTTGAAAATACTGTTTATAAAGATGAATCGCAAACAACAGCGGAATGGGATATTGAAAATAATGAGGCAAAATTAAAATATGAAAATGGGGAATATCATTCGTCAGATGTTGTTCAATCTTTAAAAGCTAATTCTTCAAATAGAATTATTGATCGAGCGACAATAGCGATTGAGAAAAAATTAAATGGGCAGACAATTGATTTATTTCTTTCTGCTGATGGAGGAGTACATTTTGAATCCGTGTCTCCCGGACAAGCAATAGATTTTGTTAATCAAGGATATGATCTTCGCTGGAAAGCGATTTTAAGAACAGACGATCTGCAAGAAACTCCTGTGATCAAAAAAATAACAATTAACTGGAGATATTCCGGAACATATCCTATGTCCGGAGAACTTATTTCTTCCGCTTTTGATGTTGGCAATGCAACAGTAAATTATGGAAATATTATTTGGCAACCTGAAACGCAAATTGCAAATTGCGGAATCAATTGTTTAAAATTTCAAATAGCCACCAGTTCTAATCCTTCTCCGCCAAGCTGGGAATTTAAAGGTCCGGACGGAACAGCTGACAGTTATTATATAAATAGCAATACGGCTATAAATGCCATAGATGATAATCATCGATATATTAAATACAAAGTTTTTCTTTCTACTCAAGACGCGGATTATTCTCCTATTTTTTCCGATGTTTTTATTAGTTTTGTCACTGCCTGCAGCGCTCCAGGGCAGGTCTTTTTTTCCGCTTTGCAAAAAGATATTTATACTTTAGAAATTAATATGGAAGGATATCAACCTTTTAGCGAGCAAGTTGATATTTCTCAAACAAATAAATTAGAAATACCTTTATCAAAGAGTGAATGAAAAATTATTGCAAATTTATTATTATAACTAAACTTTGGCAAAAAATTTATTCAGCCCACGTTGTCATTTCGACTGAAGCGAGTCCCGAAGTTTATTCGGGACGAGCGAAATGGAGAAATCCCTCCATGCTGTCATTTCGACTGGAGCGAGTGAAACGAGCGGAATGGAGAAATCCCTTGAATTTTAATTTAAGGGATCCACGGCTTCGCTCGGGATGACAGAAGTTAATTTATAATTGAATCGACTTCGAGGATGACACATGCACATTCTGTCATTTCGACTGGAGCGAGTCCCGAAGTTTATTCGGGACGAGCGAAATGGAGAAATCCCTCCATGCTGTCATTTCGACTGGAGCGAGTGAAACGAGCGGAATGGAGAAATCCCTTGAATTTTAATTTAAGGGATCCACGGCTTCGCTCGGGATGACACAGTTAATTTGTAATTGAGTCGGCTTCGCTCGGGA
>CAYHOD010000051.1:0-5793 GCA_964358215.1 uncultured Gammaproteobacteria bacterium
GTTGGAAAAAAATTCAATTATCAAATGTGACATTTTGTTTTGCGGAAACTATAGACCCTCTTAAAAAGAGGTATTTAAAAATGATCTTATGGTCAAAACAATTTTAAGTGAAAAATAATCTTATCAATCTTATGCAAAAATTTATTGACTTACACATTCATTCCGTTTATTCTGACGGGATATTTGAATTAAACCAAATTATTGAAAAATTAAAACAAGAAAATATTACAACAATCTCTTTAACTGACCATAATACAATCAGCGGAAATGAAAAAATGATTGAATTAGGAAAGAAAAATAAAATAAAAGTAATTCCTGGAATAGAATTTTATACTTTTTTTCAAAATAAAAAACTTCATCTTCTTGGTTATAATTTTGATTTAAAAAACAAAGAATTAAATAATTTACTTTCTCAAACTCAAAAAAGACATTATGATTGGGCAATTGAAACTTTAAAAAAAATGGAACAAATAGGGTTTAAAATTGATTTTAAACAATTAAATAAATTTAAATCAACATACTTTGGATTTATTCATTTAAAAAATATTTTAACGCAATATCCTCAAAATAAAAAAAAGATCATCGGTGATCTTAAATTAAAAGAAAGAGCAGAACAAATGAAAATAAAAAAAATTCCAGAACCAAACCTTTTTGAAGTGATAAATTTTTATTTTACTAAAAATAAAATAGCGTTTGTTCCAAACGAACATTTAAAAATTTCTACTCCTTTGGCAATAGAAATAATTTTAAAAGCAGGCGGTATTCCTGTTTTAGCTCATCCAGGACAACAATTATCTTATCAGGACGATCAAATAATTTTTCAATTAAAACAAAAAGGGTTACAAGGAATTGAAGTCATCACACCTTATCACACTTGGCATCAAATTGAACATTATCAAAAAATGGCTAATAATTTAAATTTAATTATTACTTTTGGCAGCGATTTTCATGGCGACCTCATTGATTTCTCTTTAAAAAATCAACCAATTAAAAATCAATGGAGTTATTTTAAAATGTTAGAAAAAAATTTAAAATTATTTTTCTAATAAAAAAATAATTAATCCGATCATTGCCGTAACCCCGGCAATAATCCAAAATCGCATAACTATCTGAGGTTCTGGCCATGCTTTTGCTTCTAAATGATGATGTATTGGACTGGAAAGAAAAATTTTTTTGTGACGAATTTTTTTAGAAAGAAATTGAATGATAACTGATAAAGATTCTATCACAAAAAGAAAACAAATAATTGGCAAAAGTAAAAAAGTATTTGTAAGCATTGCTATAACTCCCAAAGTAACACCCAAAGACATCGCTCCAGTGTCTCCCATAAAAAATTTAGCCGGATAAACATTAAACCATAAAAAAGCCAGCAATGCCCCGGAAATTACTCCGCAAAAACAAGCCAAGTTGACTTTTCCTAAAACAAAAGCAATGACCCCAAAAGTAATAAAAGCAATTAATAAAGTTCCTCCAGCCAAACCATCTAAGCCATCAGTTTCATTAACAGAAAAAGCCGTAGCGACTATTGTAAAAATAAAAAGAGGAATAAACCACAAACCAATATTAAAATTTCCTAAAAATGGAACGTGAATTGTGCTCCATTCTAATTTATAATAGAACCAATAAGCTCCAAAACAAGCAATGAATGTGGCAATTAATGTATAAAGCATCAAGCGATGTTTTATTTTAAATCCTCCGCCATTGGGGCCAATACCCTTAATATTTAAAAGATCATCTCCTAAACCTACTAATGCCGAGGCTATTAAAGCGCCAAATGGCAAAAAAGTTTCCGGACGAGTTAAAAAATTTAATTGTTCAAAAATAGGCAAACGAATTAATTTAGTTAAAAATAAAAATAATAAAGCCAAAATTAAAGTTGTTCCCCAAATTAAAATTCCTCCCATTGTCGGTGTATCAGATTTTATTTGATGCATTTTAGAAAAAATTGGAGTATCAGCGCTTGCCCTAATTTTTTTTCCTAAGTTATATTTTTTTAAAAAACGAATTAAAAAAGGAACCCAAGCCAAGGCAAATAAAAAAGAAATAGTTGAAAGAAAAAATACTTTAATAAGAGGAAAAAAAGTTATGTCCATAAAAAACATTATAACATTATAACATTCTAACATAATAACATAATAACATTCTGAATATTATTATGTCCTGTTATTTAGAGTATGCTAAACAGCAAAAAGGTTATTAGAATTAATAAAAATTGAACTAAAATTGAACAAATAAGCAATGAATGGCTTAAAAATTTATTTTTTAAATATAAAAAATAAGCTAAACAAAAATTAAATAAATAAATTATTAAACCAATCTGGGGTAATTTAAATAATTCTTTTGTCTGCCCAAGCAGTCCAATGCCAAAATAAATATTATAATATAAAGCAATTACGCTATCTTCTATTGTCTGAAATCTATAATATACAATCCACCAAATAAAAAAATTAGTCAACAATCCAAAAGATAAATCCAATAAAATTAATTTATCTTTTCTAAAAAGATTATTTTTAATATTTGTTATAATGATTTTTAATATTTTTATTAACATCTTAAATTAGATTAAATAGTAATTTTATGATAAAATAAAAAAATGAAAATTTGTTTCAATGTTAGAATGTTTTAATGTTAAAATGTTTCTATGCTGCCTATTGAAATTTTTAAAAAAATTATAGAAAAAGAAAAAATAATCTCCGAAGATAAAATGTTAGAAATAGAAAAAGAAATAAAAGGGAAAAGTATTATTTTAGAAGAATATTGTATTAGCAAAGGAATTATTAATGAAGATTCTTTTTATGAAAAAGCGGCTCCTTATTTTAATGTTTCTTTTGTTGATCTTAAAAAACAAATTATTCCTTATGATATTTTAAATTTAATTTCTGAACCAATCGCCCAAACTTATAAAGTAATTTCTTTTAAAAAAGACAAAGAAGAATTAAAAATAGCCACATTAGATCCTCAAAATTTACAAATTTTTGAGTTTATTAAAAAAAGAATAGATCTTCCGATTAAAATATATTTAACAACCCCTTCTGGTTTTAAAAAAACTTTACGACAATATCATATTGGGCTTAAAGCCGAATTAACTAAAATTGCCACTAAAGAAGAGAGTGATATAGAATTGCAAAAAATAGGATCTGATTTGCCAATAATTAGAATTGTGGATACATTAATAGAATATGCTATTTTTCAAAATGCCTCTGATATTCACATAGAGCCGGCAGAAAAAGAAGTAAATATTAGATATCGAATTGATGGAATTTTAAAAGATATAATGAGCTTGCCAAAAAATATTCAAACAGGAGTTATTGCTCGTATTAAAATTTTATCTAATTTAAAATTAGACGAACATCGATTGCCACAAGACGGAAGATTTAAAATTAGCAGCGTTGATTATAAAATTTCTTTTCGAGTGTCTGTTCTCCCAACTTTTAATGGTGAAAAAATAGTTCTAAGACTTTTAAATGAAAGTTCTAAAATATTATCTTTGGAACAACTTGGCTTTCAGTCAGAAGCTTTATTAATTATTAAAAAAAATATAAAAAAACCGCATGGAATAATTTTTGTAACTGGTCCGACTGGCTCTGGAAAAACCACGACTTTATATACAATAATGAACATCCTTAACACTACGGAAGTAAATATTTCTACCATTGAAGACCCAATTGAATATTATATGCCCCGAATTAATCAGAGTCAAGTTGCTCCTAAAATTGGTTTTACTTTTGCTAAAGCGCTTCGCGCTCTTTTAAGGCAAGATCCTAATATTATAATGGTCGGAGAAATTAGAGATCAAGAAACAGCTGAAATAGCCAGTCATGCGGCAATGACAGGACATTTAGTCCTTTCCACTCTTCACACTAATGATGCAATTTCTTCATTGCCTAGATTAATTGATATGGGCGTCCCGGCCTTTTTAGTTGTTGGAACTTGCAATCTTGTTATTGCTCAACGTTTGGTGCGCAAACTTTGCAAGCATTGTTCTGAAAAATATAAATTAACCAAAGAACAACTCGAAGAATTTCAAAAAGAATTTAATCTTGATTTAATTACCGACATTCTTATTAAAAAGAAAAAAATTTTTCAAAATCAAGATCTTAGTTCTGTCTTTCTTTATAAGAGTAAAGGTTGCCGAGAATGCAATAATAGTGGATATAAAGGAAGAATAGGAATTTATGAAGTATTAGAAATGACTCCCGAATTTTCTGATTTAATTATGCGCAAAGCAACCATTGAACAAATCAAAGAATTTACCAAAAAACAAAAAATGATAACAATGGTTGAAGATGGATTTATTAAAATTTTAGAAGGAATTACTTCTATTGAAGAAGTAATAAGAGTGACGAAAGATTAATATAAAAACAACGAACAATCATAAAATTTCTAATTTCTAATTAACCTAAACAATAAAAACTCAAAACTCAAATGTCTCTGCCTACGGCAGATCTACCGAAGGCAGAAAAAGTCAAATGATAAAGTAACCAGTAATTAATATTTGCCTTCGGCAAATTGTACTCGTTACTCGTGACTGGTTACTCGTTACTTTTATCTATTTTTAATTTTTGAGTTATGACTTTGAGCTTTGGGTTTTGAATTTTGACATTTTTTATCATATTATCATATGGAAGATAATCAATCCGTTAATTGGAAAACAAAATTTATTTTGACTATCAAAAAGATAGATTTATTTTTAAATAAATTTTTTGGAATTTCAATGACCGAAAAAGTTTTTTTTACTCAAAATTTAAGCATTATGATTAAATCCGGTCTTGCTTTAAATGAAAGTCTGCAAAGTTTAAATAATCAAACTAAAAATAAATATTTTAAAGAAATTATTAATCAAGTTAAGCAAAAAATAGAAAAAGGAATTTCTTTTAGCGATAGTTTGGCTTTATTTCCCAAAGTTTTTCCTCTAATTTTTATAAATATTATTAAAGCCGGCGAAGAAAGTGGAAAATTAGATAATTCTTTAAACCAACTTACAATTCAGATGAAAAAAAATTATGAATTAATTTCTAAAGTAAAAGGAGCTTTAATCTATCCAATTATTGTTATAATCGCCATGATCGCAATTATTTTTTTTATGATGATTTTTATTATTCCTCAAATTACTCAAATTTTTGAATCAGCCGGAACAAAATTACCAATACCAACTCAAATCTTAATAAAAATTTCAAAATTCAGCACAGAACATTGGATAATAATGTTAATCGGATTTGTTATTATATTTATTTTATCAATAAGATTAAAACGAATTTCAAAAATAAAATATTTTTTAGATAAAATAATTTTAAAGATTTTTATTATTGGTTCGATTGTTAAAAAAATCAATTTAGCTAAATTTTCTCGCACTTTTTGTTCTCTTTTAAAAACAGATGTTCCTATTGTTGATACTTTTAGATTATCAGCTTTAGTTTTGAATAATCTTGTTTATCAACAAGAATTACTCCAAAAAGCGGAAATAGTAAAAAAAGGAGAATCAATCGCTGAAATTTTAAAAGAGTCTCCCTCTCTTTTTCCGCCAGTGCTTATTCAAATGATTGATGTTGGAGAAAAAACTGGAACGCTTGATACGATTTTAGAAAATTTAGCGCAATTTTACGAAGAAGACATTGACCAAACAATGACTAATTTACCTCAAATTATTGAACCAATTTTGCTTGTATTTTTGGGTGTTGGTGTGGCTTTTATTGCAATAGCTGTTCTTATGCCAATGTACTCAATGACACAGCAGATTTAATTAGCTTGTAGTGGTTGATGGCAAAATGAAAGGTACCACTTAAAATTTGATAT
>CAYHOD010000052.1:0-5657 GCA_964358215.1 uncultured Gammaproteobacteria bacterium
AAATGACAGTATGGAGGGATTTCTCCACTTCGCTGCGCTTCGGTCGAAATGACAGCATAGAAAGATTTCTCCATTTCGTTCGCGTAGCCTGTCCCGAGCGAAGTCGAGGGGCTCGCTTCAGTCGAAATGAGACAACATGGGCTGAATAAATTTTGCCAAAGTTTAGCTCGTTACTAGTTATCGGTTATTTTTGGATCTTTTATTAAATACTTTTTCAAAAACTCTCCCGCTTGTTTTTTATTTTTTACTTCTCCTCCTAATTGAGCTTCTCTTAAAATTTCCAGCAGTTTGCCGATTTGTCGTCCAGAACAAAGATTAAATTTTTTTATTATTTCGTGCCCATTTAAAATTGGTTTTGGCAATCTATTTTTTTCTTTATTTAATTTTTTTAAATTTTTAATTCGTTTAATTATTTTATTAAAACTTGTCAAAACTATTTTGCCATTTTTGGGAATAGTGGCTAATGTATCAACAAAACTAAGCTTAAGCAAATCTTGGCCAGAATATTTTTCATTAAAGAAATATTTTTCAATTGTTCTGTTTTTCATTTTTTCAACTTCTTGAAATATTAATAAATGATTTACAACCAACCAAACAGCTTTTGATGTTTCAAATTTTAAATTAGGAACACTGGAAAATTTTAATCGTTGGCAAATTTTTTTAAATAATTTAGCGCCGATTTGATCGTGATTATTAAATCTGATTCGATCAACCTCATCTTTTTTTGGCGTTTTAATTGTATATGGTTTGCCAATATCATGAAACATAGTGGCCAAAATTAATTCAATTGAATTTTTTTCTTTTTTAAATTGTTTTTTAAATTTTTTAGAATCTAAATTTAAAAGAGCTAATTTGGTGTGCTTCCAAACATCGCCTTCAGTGTGATATTTTTTTGGCTGAGGACACTTTTTCATTTTTAAAATTTCTGGAATTAAATTTTTAAAAATTCCGCTCTGATCGCAAAGATTAAAAGCTAGCGAAGGCGCGCAATAAAAAGATTTTAAAAATTCTTTAGCAATAGTTTCATAAGGGACTAAACGTTCGCCATTGATGACATTATTAATATTCAACATTAATTTTTTTAGCGCGCGCCAGGTTTTTTTTTCAATTTTAAAATTAAATTGACAAGCAAATCTAATTCCTCGCAACATCCGAGAATAATCTTCTTTAAATCGTTGTTCTGGATTTCCAGCTGTTTTAATAATTTTTTTCTTCAAATCATCTTGCCCATTAAAAGGATCTATTAATTTAGCTTGTAGCTTGTAGCTTGTAGCTTGTAGTAATAATGCCATTGAATTAATTGTAAAATCCCTGCGGCTAAGATCGTCTTGAATTGAAAGATTTGGATCTGACTGAATATTAAAGTCAGCGCGCGCGCCGGAATTGCCGGAATATTCAGTTCGCGGCAATGCAATATCCCATGAATCCTTTTGAGTTTTTATTAATGTATTCGGAAGAAATTTAAAAACTCCAAATTGTTTTCCAACTAAATTTACTTTGCCTAATTTATTTAAAAATTTTTCTAATTTTTTAGCTTCAACTTTTCTGATTAAAAAATCGTAATCCATCTGATCTGTTTGTTTTAATAAAATATCTCTTACAGTTCCGCCAACTAAAAAAACTTCCGCTTCTGGAAAGTCTTTTGATATTTTTTCAACAAAATTAATAATTTCTTTTTTATATTTAATTTTTTGAAAATCAATTTTCATTATTAATTCTGAATTATGAATTTTTATTTTTTTCTTTTTCTTCAAAAATTTTTTCAAATTCTACTCTTTCAATACTTTCTTTTTCTAATAATATTTTTGTAATTTTATCTAAATAATTTTTTTTATTCTTAACAATATTTATCGCTGTTTTATAAGCCTGATTAATAAATTGAGAAACCTCTTGATCAATAATTTGAGCTGTTTTTTCGCTAAAATCTCTTTGTTCGGAAATTTGTTTGCCTAAAAAAACCATGTTTTCTCTTTCGCCAAAAGTTCGAGGTCCTAAAATTTCACTCATTCCATATTCAACAACTAATTTTTTAGCTAAACGAGTTGCGTGTTCAAGATCATTTGTCGCGCCAGTAGTTACTTCATTAAAAATTTCTTTTTCTGCCACATATCCGGCAAGCAGACAAGCGAGCTCGGATGTCATTTCAGATTTAGAATGCATGTGTTTATCTTCTTCCGGAAGTTTTAAAGTATAACCAGCCGCTTGACCACGAGAAATAATAGAAACTTTGCGAACAGGAGTGCAAAGAGGAAGTTCATGAGCCACTAACGCATGTCCGGCTTCATGATAAGCGGTAATTTCTTTTTCTTTTACTGATAAAATATGACTTTTTCTCGCAGGTCCCATGAGAACTCTTTCAATGCTTTCCAATATTTCATTATCAGTTATTTGTTTTTTATTACGTCGAGCTGTTAAAATAGCGGCTTCATTAAGTAAATTAAATAAATCCGCTCCTGAAAATCCCGGAGTGTGTTCAGCGATTTTTCTTAAATTTACTTTTGTTTCCAATGGTTTTTTTTGAGCATGAAGTTTTAAAATTTGTTCACGATCATTAATGTCCGGCAAATCTAAAATAATTCGACGATCAAATCTGCCAGGCCTTAATAAAGCTGGATCTAACACATCCGGTCGATTTGTAGCGGCAATCACAATAACATTGTCATTAACTTCAAATCCATCCATTTCAACTAAAATTTGATTTAAAGTTTGTTCTCTTTCGTCGTGCGAGCCGCCTAATCCAGCGCCTCTTAATCTGCCAACCGCGTCAAGTTCATCAACAAAAATAATTGACGGAGATTCTTTTTTTGCTTTTTTAAATAAAGAGCGCACTCTTGAAGCGCCAACACCAACAAACATTTCAACAAATTCTGAACCAGAAATAAAGAAAAATGGAACATTTGCTTCACCAGCCACAGCTCTGGCCAAAAGGGTTTTGCCTGTACCGGGAGCGCCAAAAAGCAAAACACCCTTAGGAATTCTTGCGCCAAATTGAATAAATTTTTGCGGATTTTTTAAAAATTCCACAATTTCTTTTAATTCTTCTTTTGCCTCTTTGGCTCCCGCAACATCTTTAAAACTCACTTTCTTTTTTGAATCATTTTTTTCAACTTTTTTATCTTCAACTTGTCCAAACATCATTGCCCTGGCGTTCATTCCCTGCACTTGACGAGACATAAAATAAATTAATCCGCCAATTATAAGAAGAGGAATAAGAAAAGGAAGAATAAAATTTATCCAAAAATTTGATTTAGATTCGTCTTTTATTTCAATAGAAATTCCTTTTAATTTTTCAGGATCTACCTGATAATTTTTAAATAAAGCGCTTAAAGAATCAACATTTTCTTTGTTAGAAATTTTTTGAGTCCCATCTTTTAAAAAAACATTTAATTCATCTCCTTTCACTATAATTTTATCAATTTTTTCTTCATTAATTTGATTAATTAGCTGATTAATTCCTATTTTGGGAATTTTTTTTATTGAAGAATCGGAAAGATTTAATAATCCAGCGATTATTATAAAAACAAGAAAAAAAAGTAAGATATTTTTTGTAAGATTTTTCATAAAATTGTTTTTTTAATTTTGATTTTTAAATTTTGATTTTTTTATTTTTGATTTTTTGATTACTGGTTACACGTTACTGGTTACTTTTATCTATTTATTTTTTATAATTGATGTCTTATATTTATACGGTTTATATGATCTTAACCGAATAATTTTAGTGTTTAATTTTAATTTTTTTATTTTATCTTGAAGTTGGTTAACAAAATATTTTTGATCATAGCCTAAACAAATTATATCGGGTTTAAATTTTTTAATTACAGCGTATTTATCTTTTAAATTTCCCAACACAACTTTATTTGCCAGCTGAGATTTAATTACAATTTGTTGACGTTGTTTTTCATTTTTATCAGGCAAATTTAATTTTACTTGTTTTACCGTTGCGTCGCGCGCTATTATTACAATTAAATAATCGCCATATTTTTTAGCTTGTTGCAAAAAATATTTATGGCCTTGATGAAAAATATCAAATGTGCCGAATGTCATTATAATTTTCATTTTTTTATTTTATTTTCACGACATTTTTAAACAAATTTAATTTTTTACTTTTTGTCTAATATTACTTTGAATACTCATTTTAACAGAATAATATCATTTTTTTAAATTTAAAGCAAAATTTAAATTTACTAAATTTATCTTTGATTACAAATTTTAATTAACTCTTTCAATTAACTCTTTCAATTTTTACTCCTAAATTTTGCAGTCGCTCTTCAATTTTTTCATATCCTCGATCAATCTGATAAATATTATCAATTTCTGTTTTCCCTTCAGCAACAAGAGAGGCAATCACCATGGCCATGCCAGCTCTAATGTCCGGACTTTCTACTTTTTTGCCATATAATTTTGTCGGTCCATTAATAATTGCCCGATGTGGATCGCATAAAATAATATTCGCTCCCATTTTATTTAATTTATCAATGTAAAATAATCTTCCTTCATAAATTGTTTCATGTACTAAACTCATTCCTTGAACTTGAGTTAACAAAACAGTGAAAGGAGCTTGTAAATCAGTAATAAATCCGGGATATTCATGAGTAACAAGATTAATTGCTTTTAAATTTTTTGAAGGAAGAACATGAATATTATTATTTCCTATTATAAAATTTACTCCAACTTTTTTTAACATTAAAAGCGGAACTTCTAAATGCATTGGATTGCAATTTTTAATTATTAAATCACTTTTTGTTGTCGCGGCCATAATTGCAAAAGTGCCGGCTTCTATTCTATCCGGAATAATATTAAAAACATTAGCTGATAGTTTATTTACTCCTTCAATAATAATTGTGCTGGTTCCAGCGCCAGATATTTTTGCTCCACAAGAATTTAAATAATCAGCCAAAGTTGAAATTTCCGGCTCGCAAGCTGCATTAATTAATGTAGTTTTGCCTTTAGCTAAAGTCGCAGCCATCATCAATGTTTCTGTTGCTGTAACACTGATAATTGGAAAAACAAATTTAGCGCCTTTTAATTTTTTTGTTTTAAAAAAAAATCCATTTTTATTTTCTTCTACTTCAACTCCTAATGTTTTAAATCCATCAATAAAAATATCTATTGGTCTCATTCCAATTACACATCCTCCCGGATATGGAAGCATAGCCTCGCCAAATCTTGCTAACATTGGACCAATTAAAACAATAGATGCTCTTAATTTAGGCGTTAAAATAGGGCTAAGCGTTGTTTTACTAACATTTTTAGTAGAAATTTTATATTGATGATTATCATTTTTTTCCACTTTGGCTCCAAGATCTTTTATAATTTCTAACATTTGTTTTATGTCTTCAATGTCAGGAATATTATTGATGACAATTTCTTGTTTAAATAAAAAAGAAGCGGCTAGAGCTTTTAAAGCTAAATTTTTAGCTCCGCCTACCGCAATTTCTCCTTTTAATTTTTTCCCGCCATTGATAATAAATTTCATAAATAAAACTATAACATAAAATTATCTAAAAGAAATTAACTGCTCATTTTCATTTAATTTCTAAACATTTAATAAATATTCACTTTCCGATACAAAAATATAAAATGAAAAATCAAAATGTAAAAATTTATTTATTACTTAGATTTATAATTTTGAATTTTGCATTGTCATTTTACATTTT
>CAYHOD010000053.1:0-5440 GCA_964358215.1 uncultured Gammaproteobacteria bacterium
AAAATTGGAGAAAAAATAGATGATCCTTTAACTATGTATTTAGCGGAGATTTTTACTGTGCCAATTAATTTAGCCGGCGTACCCGCATTAACAGTGCCATGCGGAAAAATTCAAATGGAAAATACAGCAAAAAAATATATTATTGGAAATGGTGAAAGCTTGCCAGCAGCTTTTCAAATTATTGGTAAACATTTTGATGAAGAAATGATTTTAAGAATCGGACACGCGTATGAAAAATGCGCTATAAATCCTAAATTTTAAATTAATTGTGTCATTCCGAGCGAAGTCGTGAATCCATTAAAAAACCAAAAATCAAACATCTTTAATCTTGATTTTTCTACAAGCTAAAAAGCTACCAGCTACAAGCTATTTGAATCGCTTCATTTAAATTTTTTGCTTGAATAATTTGCGTTTTATTTTCTGTAAATTTAGAACTATTTTGAGGAATAATTATTGTTTGAAACCCCAATTTTTTCGCTTCAATTATTCTTTTATCTATTTGTCCGACATTTCGAATCTCGCCAGCTAAACCAACTTCGCCAAAAGCGACTAAATTTGAATCTATCGGTTTATTTTTAAAAGCGGAAATAATGGCTAAACAAACAGCTAAATCAATGGCTGGTTCTTCAACTTTAATCCCTCCGGCAATATTAAGATAAATATCCTGATTGCCTAAATTTAATTTACAGCGTCGAGATAAAACAGTAGCTAAAAGTTGCAAACGATTTAAATCAAAACCAGAAGCTCTTCTTTGAGGATAGCCAAAAATTGTCCGGGAAACTAAAGCCTGAACTTCAATCAAAAAAGCTCTTGAACCTTCCATTGTTGCCGTAACAATTGAACCGGTTTCTTTTGTTGATCTTTGAGATAAAAATTCTTTTGAAGGATTTTTTACTTCAACTAATCCTTTTTCTTTCATTTCAAAAACTCCGACTTCATTTGTTGAACCAAAACGATTTTTTGCCGTTCTTAAAAGACGAAAATAATGAAATTGATCTCCTTCCAAATATAAAACAGTGTCCACTAAATGCTCTAATGTTTTTGGTCCGGCAACTACGCCTTCTTTTGTCACGTGTCCGACAATAAAAATTGAAATGTTATTTTTTTTCGCGACTTCCAAAAGTTTTACCGTGCAAACTCGCACTTGATTGATGCTGCCGGCTTCAGAGGGTAATTCTGGAAAATACATTGTTTGAATTGAATCAATAATTGTTATTTGCGGTTTGTATTTTTCAAGAGCGGCGCAAATAATTTCAATATTTGTTTCGCCTAAAAATTGCAATGTTTTTGATTGAATTCCCAAGCGATCCATTCTTAATTTAATTTGTTCAGCCGATTCTTCGCCAGAAATATAAAATATCTGGTATTCGACATCCGACTTCCGATTTCCAACTTCCGACATCTGACATTTTTCAACTATTTGTAAAACCAAAGTTGATTTTCCAATTCCTGGTTCGCCGCCCAACAAAATTAAACTGCCTGGAACAATTCCTCCGCCCAAAACTCGATCAAATTCTTCAATGCCTGTTTTTATTCTATTTATTTCTTTGCCTTCAATTTTATTAAAGTTTATTATTTCTCCAATTATTTTTTGTTCTTCTGATTTTTGATTTTTTCTCCCTGCGGGAGATCTGCCGTAGGCAGAGATCTTTGACTTTTGACTTTCCATTATAGTTCCCCAAGCCCCGCATTCATTGCATCTTCCAGTCCATTTTAAAAATTGCGCTTCGCATTTTGAGCAAACATAAATTATTTCAATTTTTTGTTGAGACATAAATTAATCCTATAAATATTTATAAATATCATGGCTGCCGATAGAAAGAAATAAAATATCTCCATTTTCCATTCTTTCAAAAATAAGACGATAATTTTTAGATAAAGAGATTGACCAAATGCCAGAAAGTTTTCCTGTAAGCATGTGCAAACGAAGAGATGGATGTAAAGGATTTTTTTTAAAAATTTCCACTTTGTTATTGGCTATTTTTTGAATTTCTAATGGCAACTTTTTAAATCGTTTGACGAAATTATTATCGTAATAAATGTTTTTTATAATCATAAATTATAATAAATCATTTAACGATTTTAATTTGATTGTTTTGCCCTTTTTATAATTTTGTCTGGCTTTATTGATATCCTGGATCAGGTCTTGCTCGGGAATTAGTTCGCTATCCATGTCAATTAAATATTTTATATAACTGCTGGTTGTAGAAAATCCTCTTTGTTTAACAGTTTTTTTTATTGTTTTTACAGCTTTTGCTGGAAGCGATAATGTTAATATTGCGCGCATATTTTTATATTTTAATAAATAATGTTGTAATTGTAATACAATTGTATTACAATGTCAAATATATATTTTCACTGAAAAAATACACTTCGCATTTTGAACAAACATAAATTATTTCATTTTTTTGTTGAGACATAAAAATATTTTATTTGCATGGACCTAATTTAATATTTAAAAATCTTTAACACACCAATTTGAATATCCAGGATATTCATAATGCCAAGCTTCACTTTTTGATTTACAAAAACCAGCATTTTTCATGGCTTGTTGAACTTTTTTTTGACAAGGATCATTAGTATTTTTTCCTTTACAAGATACATCAACAGCCCTACCTGTTTCATGAGCACATCTAGCTTGACCTTTAATAGGACAACAAACATCCTGACTACATCCCCTTTGTTCTTTAGGAGGACATGAATTATTATATTGTTGTTTACAAAATTGATTATATAAATTTACTTGATTTTCAAATGTTCTGTACGCATTATTAATTTGTAAAATTTCCCCTTCATTGTGTAATTCTATCGCTGCTTCTTTTAATTTTTCTGCCGTATCTTTTCTTAAAAATGGAATACTTTCAGAAGATATAAAAACAGAATATTCTAAACCGCTAACACTAACTAATTCTGAATTTTCTGGCATTTCTTCTGGAGTTAATTCTTCTTCTTTTAATTCTATTCTTTCAATCGGAGTTAAATTTATATTTTTTAAAATCACTAAATTTGGATTTATTAAGGATAAAATAGTATAGGTGGCTAAGGATAAAGTTAAACCAATAATCGCGTTGCCAATCATTTTTCTTGCTTTTGTTATTTTATCCGAACTTCCCGCAGCTATTAGCCATAATATTCCGGCAATCATAATCATAACAACGGCTAAAACTGCGGATATTACAACAAAAAATTCAAAAATTGCGCTAATATATTGCCCAATTAAATTTCCGCTAACAGGAATTGCTTGTCCGGCTACAAATGTTGAACCTGGAATTGTGACGCTTGGAATAAAATTTAAAGGAAGCGATGGTTTAGTTTGGGTTAATTTTTCTAGTTTTTTTGTTGTTTGTTTCCCTCCTCCACAAATAGACTCTTCAATACAACGCCCTGATTTCCAATATTGTTTAGAAGCATAAGTAGTAATACTAAGACAATTAGACGAATTTGTGTCATCTGTACAATTAATATCATCTTCATGTTCTATAATACAACAACCTTTTATTTCTCCATCAATACAACCTGATATTTGTTCACATGTTCCCACTAAATAAAAGCAACTAAAATTTAAGTTTGCACAATCCATTCTAGATTTTTTTTCACAACTAATGGTAGGAGTAATTGTTTTACAACATCCAATTTCTTTACAAAAAGGAATGTTGGAACAAGAATCACTACCAAGCCAAAAATTTGGAGCGCATTCAGATTGTGCGTTTGCATTTTTACAAATTAAAATATCCGCATTTGGACAATCAAGCGGCGCTACTTTTAGATCTTTACAGCATCCTGCTTGAATAGAATGGCAAGGAAAAAAAATCAATAAAAAAGAAATTAGAAAAAATAAAATTGCGAATTTTGTATTAAATTTTTTTTGCATATTTAGATAGATAAAATTTAATAATTTTTAAACATCCACTGAATTTAAAATTTTCGATTTAAGATTTATGATTTTTATTTTGAATTTTTGATATGGCATTTTAAATTATTTAATATTTATAATATTATCAAACTTTATTGCGCTTTGCAAAAAATAATGTAAAAATACAAAAATAAAAACACTTCAATTAATCAAAGTGTTTTTATTTTTTAGTATACTAAAAAATATACTGATTATTTCACTGCGTCTTTTAAGGTTTTGCCTGCTTTAAATTTAGGAACTACTGTTGCTGGAATTTTAATTTTTTGTTCGGGCTTTTGTGGATTAACTCCCATTCTCGCAGCTCTTTTTTTAGCTGAAAAAGTTCCAAAACCAGTCAAAACCACCTCTTTTCCTTTTTTAAGATTAGTGGTAACAATATCAATAAAAGTTGCTATCATTTTTTCAGCTTCTGTTTTTTTAGTGCCGACTTTATCGGCAATAGCTTGAATTAATTCTGCTTTATTCATTATATCACCCCCTTTCGTAATAAGTTAAATAATAAAATTTATATTTTGTTGTTCCTGCAAGCTAATTAATTTATCATTATTTTTCTGTCAATTCTTTTAATGTTTATTGCCTTGCTTGTTTTTAAATCAATTTCTACTAAAACAGAATTAAAAGCGCATTCTCCTTTTTCTGGATAAACAAATTGATGATTAATTTGCGTTAAATATGTTTTAATTACGCTTTCTTTTTCTACTCCAATAACAGAATTTTCGGCTCCAACCATTCCTGTGTCTGTGACATAAGCGGTTTTGTTTGGTAAAATTTTAACATCAGCGGTCGGAATATGAGTGTGCGTTCCTAAAATAGCCGAGACTTTGCCATCAACATAAAATCCCATAGCTCTTGTTTCAGAACTTGCTTCGGCATGAAAATCAACAATAATTGCGGATAATTTTTCTTTTTTATATTTTTTTAAAATTTTATCAATTGTTCTAAATGGACAATCAAAATCTTCTTTAAAAAACACCCGGCCTATTAAATTAATAATAAGAATTTTTTCTTTATTTATTGTAAAAATTTTTTCGCCTGTTCCTGGAGCGCTTGGCGGATAATTAGCCGGCCTTACAAGAAAAAAATTTTGTTTTTGAAAAATTTCTTCCACTTCTTTCCTTTTTTTCCAAATGTGATTTCCTGAAGTAAAAATATCTATGCCCGCATCTTTCATTTCTTGTAAAGTTTTATCAGTTACTCCTTTTCCATGCGCTAAGTTTTCAACATTAGCTAAAACTAAATTAATTTTAAGACTTTTTTTTAATTTTGGCAAGAGGTTTTTTACCCCGGCTCGTCCAATCTTACCAATAATATCCCCAATAAATAATATTTTAAACATAAAATGATAAATTATAAAATAAGAATAATAAAAACATAAAATTATGTACGGGTTGAACCCGTATTTTTTAGCTAATTTACACCACTTCTGCTAAATAACATTTCTCGCAATAAACTATTTCAGGAAGATCTGGACTATAAGTTGTTTCAAATTCATTTGGACACGGATTATTTCCATGAAAATGTTCAATT
>CAYHOD010000054.1:0-5253 GCA_964358215.1 uncultured Gammaproteobacteria bacterium
CAGATAGGACATTTCTATTTTGCTCAAAGTAGGACATTTCTATTTTGCCTTGACAGAATATGTACAAAATGAGTACGTGGGTAGGCGCTTTTAAATTTTATTGCTTTTAAATTTTATGAATGTTATCTTTGTCTTATTTTTTATATACTTTTAATAATTAACAATCAATTTGATTTTTTTTCTTTTTACTTCTAAATTATATTAGAGCTAAAGCCCAAATCAGGTTGTTTTTTATTCTCCGCTCTAAAGAGCGGGGTTATTAATGCATCTTATACGGTGTATGGACATTTAAAAAAAGAAGTGTATAATAAAATCAGTTTTTAAAAATTAATTCCAAATCATTATGGCATTTTCTATTAGAAAAATTTTATTTATTATTTTATTTATTGTAATCATAATTTTTTTTGGTTTTCTTATTTATTTTTCCTTTTTGAAAAAACCAGCGCCATCCGTCATTCCGCCGGAAAAAGTTGAAATTCCAACAACGGGATTGCCAAAAATAGGAGAAGGAATCCTGAAAAAAATAATTGAAATTGATAGTGAAACCGGCTTGCCAATTACAAAAACAATAAAAGAAATAACACCAGTAACTCCAGAAGCTCCTATAACTTATAAAGTTTCTCCGATTGCCACAGGCGCAAAAACTCAAATTACTTCTTTGCCAATAGAAAATGCTCAAGAAATAACTTTAAATTCTGATGGATCTAATTTGTTATATTATCAAAAAGACACAGGAAAATTTTATAAAATTTCTCCTGATGGCAAAATTAAAACCCTGCTTACAGAAGATTTTTATCCTGAAGCAGAAAAAATTTACTGGTCCTCTACAAAAAATAAAGCTATTTTAAGTTTCCCTGACAACTCTAAAATTCTTTATGACTTTAATCAAAAAAAACAATATAGTTTGCCAAAATATTGGGATGAATTTTCTTTTTCTTCGCAAGGAGAAAGCATTGCTTTTAAAACAACCAATGATAATCCGGATAAAAGATGGCTGTCAATTGCCAATCCGGACGGAACTGGATTTAAAGCTATAGAGCCAATGGGAGAAAATGATCATAAAGTTGAAATTAATTGGTCTCCAAATCAACAAGTATTGGCATTATACGCTGAATCAATCGGGATAGATAAACAAGAAGTTTATTTTATTGGACAACAAGGAGAAAATTTTAAATCAATGATTGTTGAAGGGCAAGATTTTAAAAGTAAATGGAGTCCAAAAGGCGATAAACTTTTGTATAGCGTTTATAATTCCGCGGCAAATAACAATCCAACTTTATGGGCAGTTGACGCTCAAGGAGACAATATTGGACAAAACAGAGTTTCAATAGGATTGCAAACTTGGGCGGATAAATGTATTTTTTCTTCTAACAATGAAACCGCTTATTGCGCCGTGCCAAGAAATTTGCCTTCAGGAAGCGGATTTTATCCAGAATTAGCAGACAAAAGTCCAAATGATTTTTATAAAATTAATGTTCAAACAGGACAAAATTATTTATTAGCCACTCCTTCGGGAGCTAACTATGTAGTTGATCAAGTTGTGCTTTCTGGAGATGAAAAATATTTATATTTTACTGACAAAGAAAAAAATTTACACAAGGTGCAATTAAAATAGCTTGCAGCCCCGAAGAAATTTCTTCGAAATTTTACGGGGTAAACCTGCAGGAATAATACAAATGTAAAATGACAATGCAAAATTCAAATGTCAAAACGCAAAACCACAACTAAAAACTTAAAATTAAATAAAAATCCAAAATCACAAATAAATAAAAGTAACTCGTAATTCGTAATCAGTAATTAAATTAATAATTTGCCTTTGGCAAATTATTAGTTACGAGTTACGGATTACAGATTACTCTTAGTTAATTGTCATTTTGATTCTTATTTTACATTTTTACTTTTAATTTTTTATTTTTATTTTTTTCCGCTTTTTACTTTGTGTATTACAAAGTAAGCGGGATTCCGCCAAAGCGGAATAATTTTGAAAATATATGGAAGAAAAAAAAATACAAGAAGAGAGCGCTAACAACAACAAAACAATAAAGTTGTTAATAGTTGCTGGAATTATTATTTTGGCGCTTATTTTAATCGGTGTAGGAACTGTTTTATTTAAAGAAAAAAACAAGAAACAAGAAGTTGCTTATTTTCAAAAGATTAAAGAAAAAGCAATAAATTACATTAACAAAAATATGTTAGCCGGACAAGCGACTGCTGAAATAACAAATATTTCAAAAGAACACGATCTTTATAAAATAAAACTTAAAATACAAAACAATGAATTTGATTCTTATATTAGCAAAGACGGAAATCTTTTATTCCCTCAAGTTGTTGATTTAAATGTTTCAAAAGATTCTAAAACAAAAGATAATGCAAAAACAGAAGAAAAACCAAATGATAAACAAACTACTATCGGAGATTTTATTGTTACTGAAAATGAAATTTGTAAAGAAAATGAAAAACCAATTGTTTATTTTTTTGGATCTTCTGGATGTTCACATTGTGTCTGGGAAAAACCAGTTGTAGAAAAAGCTTTAGATAATTTTAAAGATTTTGTTTCTTTCCATAAAAACATAGATTCTCAAAATGATAAAGAGGTTTTTGCAAAATATAGCGACGGAGGAATCCCAACTTTAGTTTTAGGATGTAAATATTATCGCGTTGGTTCTGGTGAAAATGCCGGAGAAGAAAATGAAATAAAAAATTTAATTGCTTTAATTTGTAAATTAACCAATAATCAGCCATCAAAAATTTGCGCAACAGTCAAAGATTTAATAAAGGAATAATATAATTGCAAATTAATTGTGTTTAATACAAATTAAAAATTGCGGAAATTTTTTCAGAAATCGCTACTTATTTTATGAAGCCTATTTTTTTATTTGTATTATTTGTATTTGGATTGATAATTATAGGCATTTTTGCATTTTCAATAATTAGAGAAAAGCCAATTAAAAAAAATTTAAATGAAATAGATTTTTTAATTAAACCAGTAATTTTTCCAAATGATCCTGTCTTTGGAAATCCAGAAGCATTAATTTCTCTTGTTGAATTTGGAGATTATCAATGCGGCGCTTGTCACAAAGTTGAACCTACTTTAAAAGAAATTTTAAAAATATATCCAGATCAAATAAAATTAATTTGGAAAGGAATTCCCGGACACAGTGAATCGCAAAACGCTCTTTTGGCAAGCTACTGCGCTCAAGAGCAGGGGCAGTTTTGGAAATATCATGATTTATTATTTTTAAATCAAAACCAATTGGGTCAGCAAAATATTTATTTAAAATTTGCTCAAGAAATAAATTTAGATTTAAAAAAATTTGATAATTGTTTTAATAATCAAACGTTTTTAAATTTAATTCAAGACAATATAACGCAAGCTCAAAAATTAAGGATAGATTCAACTCCTTATTTTTTTATTGGCGAAGAAAAATTTAGCGGCGCAATTTCATTTGAAGCGTTCAAAATAATTATTGAACAAAAATTACAATTATAAATCGTGAATTATAAAATACAACAATATTCAGAAATTTTTTATTGTATCGAAAAGTGTATTTTATTCGAAATTCAAAATTCTGTAAAATTTTTTTGCAACCTAATATTCAAGTTATGACTTTTAACGATCTTTTAAACACAATTAAAAAAAATAATCTTAAAGTAGATTTTGATTTGATGAGATTAGCTTATGAATTTGCGGAAAAAGCGCATCAAGGACAAAAAAGAATTTCTGGCGAAGATTATATTCAACATTCTTTAGAAACAGCCAATCTTTTAGCTAAATTTAAACTTGATGAAACAACAATTATTGCCGGGCTTTTTCACGACATTCCCGAAGAAACTCAAATTTCTTTAAAAGAAATTAAAAAAGAATTTGGCGAAGAAATAGCTAATTTAGTTGAAGGCATTACTAAATTAGGAAAAATAAAATATCGCGGCATAGAACGTTATGTAGAAAATTTAAGAAAAATGTTTGTCGCTATTGCTAAAGACGCGCGAGTTATTTTTATTAAATTTGCCGATCGCATGCACAACCTTAAAACTCTTTTTGCTTTGCCAAAAGAAAAACAAAAACGAATCGCTTTGGAATCTTTGGAAATTTACGCTCCGATTGCTAACCGTTTAGGAATGAATGAACTTAGAGGACAACTTGAAGATTTAGCTTTTCCTTATATTAATCCGCAAGAATACAAAACAATAAAAAAAATATTTCAAGAAAAAATTAAAATTCAAAATCCTTTTGTTGAAAAATTTAAAAAACAACTTCAAAAAGAATTAGCCTTGACTGGTTTTAAAAATTTAGAAATTCATGGTCGAATCAAACATCTTTATAGTTTTTATTTAAAATTAAATCGTTCGGAAAACAATAAAAATCCAGATAAAATTTATGATCTTATCGCAATTAGAATTATTGTTCCTGAAAAAATAGTTGATTGTTATTCTATTTTAGGATTAATCCATAGCAAATGGAAACCATTACCCAAACGCATCAAAGATTATATCGCTATGCCTAAGTCTAATGGCTATCAATCTTTGCACACAACTGTTTTTGGACCAGATCATAATATTATTGAAATTCAAATCAGAACGCAAAAAATGCACAATGAAACAGAATACGGCATTGCCGCTAATTGGGTTTATGCAGAAAAGGGGAAACCAAAACAAGGGGCTCAAATAGACAAAAAAAGGATGGAATGGCTCAATCATTTATTAGAATGGCAAAAAGAAGCTGAGTCTGAACAACCGGAAGAATTTTTAAAAAAATTAAAAATGAATTTTTTTAAAGACAGAATTTTTATTTTTACTCCGAAAGGAGATGTTATTGATTTACCAGAACAAGCTACGCCAATAGATTTTGCTTATCATGTTCACACAGACATTGGTCATAGTTGCACAGGAGTTTTAATTAATAATCATTTGAGTCCTTTGGATACTATTTTAAAAAGTGGGGATGTGGTTAAAATTATTACCAGCAAAAGTAGAAAAAAACCAAGCCTTGATTGGCTTAAATTTGCGAAAACTCATCAAGCTCGATCTAAAATAAAAAGCGCTTTAAAAATTTAAAGCTAAAGGCGCGCAAGATAAATTTTAAAATCGGAGTTATAATCTCCGATTTTTTTGTTCAATATAAAAGAAAATGTTCGCTTGTCCAACCGTAGGCGGAGCGAGCGAGCAAACTCTTTCCCCTGAAAATTTAAAATGTCTTGATTGGTCGGGGTGGTGGGATTCGAACCCACGGTCCTCTGGTCCCAAACCAGATGC
>CAYHOD010000055.1:0-5151 GCA_964358215.1 uncultured Gammaproteobacteria bacterium
TTCATCTATTTTCCAGTCATCTTTTTCTTTAATTAATTTTACTAAAACATCTTGAAAATAAACTTTAGTATTTTGAGTGGATTCTTTGGCTTCTTGTCGCTGAACATTAATTAAAAATTCTGCTTCGGTTTTTTTTACATTAAACTTAACTTCTTTTATATTTAGCGCTTTGGTTGTTATCCCAAAATAATTATTAACAAGTTTATTTTTATTTTTTTCTTGATTTATAAAATCATCAATCCAATTTTGCATTTTAGAAGTTGCAAGATTTTTTAAACTCAAAATATTCTGAAAATCACTTTGGTTAGAATAACTTCCTAAACTTTCCGCAAAATTAAAAACCATTTTTTCCAATTCACTTTTTTCTTTCGCTTGTTCGGTTAAAGGAGAAATTTTAGAAGGCGAAAAAGTTTGTTCTTCTGTTTTTGGTTTAGTTATTGAATAAGGCGTTGTTACTGTTGTTCCTTCTTTAACTGGAAAATTTTGTTTATAAATAAAATAAATAACAAAAAGTATAACAATAACAATTATTGTTCCGATGCTAGTTAAAAGAATAAATTTTGTTCGATTAGACATAAAAAAATAAATCCGGCATCTTTCATCTAAATCTTAAACCGCGCTGAAAAATTTTCTCTGATCATTTATTCCCGCGGCAAAGTTATGGAATATTCTGAAAGGCGCTGGATAAAAATTAAAAAATAAAAAAATAAAAAAATAAAAATTTCTAAATATTGTTGCATTTCGTGACCCATGAATTTTTATTAATGATTTTTAAAATTTTTTCAATTGTTTGGTTAAATTTATTTTCTTTATTAATAACCACATAATCATAATATTTTTTTGCTTGTTTTATTTCATTTTTTGCGTTATTTAAACGAATTGTTAAATCTTCTTTTTCCATCTTTCCTCTTTTTTGAATTCTACTCATTAATTCATTTAAAGATTTTGGCTTTATAAAAATAAAAATGGCTTTAATGTTTTTCTTTTTTATTTGAAGCGCTCCCTGAAAATCAATATTAATTATTTGTAAAATATTTTTTTCTATTGTTTTTTTTAATGTGCCATAATAATTTTCATGAACAATCGCCCATTCTAAAAATTCTTTATTCTTGATTTTTTCTTCAAATTGTTTTTTAGATAAAAAATAATAATCTTGACCGTGTTTTTCATTTAATCGTTTTTTTCTTGTGGTACAAGTAATAACTCGTTTAAAATGAGGATTTAATTCAATGATTCTTTTGATAATAGAAGTTTTGCCAACACCAGATGGTCCAGAAATAATGAATAACATATTAACTTGTAGCTTGTAGCTTTTTAGCTTATGAGATAAAAAAACTTAGAATTAACTTGCAAGTTCTTTTTCAATGGCACAAATAAGTTCTTTCTTTTTTTGTTCAAATAATTCTTTTGAATTAGCCTCAAAATTAAGACGAATAAATGGCTCTGTTTCAGAAGTGCGAAGATTAAACCACCAATTGGGAAAAATTGCGCTTAAACCATCAATTTTAAAAATTTGCGCTCCTTCAGAAGAATATTTATTTTCTAATTTTTTTAATATTTTGTCTACTTCATTTAGATTATTGATTTTAAAATTTTGTTCTTCAAGCACAAAATATTCTTGTTCAAACTTTTTTATTATTTCATCAATGGATTCATTTTTAGCGCTAATAGCTTGTAAAAAAGTTAGGCCAGCGAAAATTCCATCGTCTGAATCGTGCATTTCTGGAAAAATATAATGCCCGGAAGTTTCGCCGCCAAAAATAATTTCTTTATCATTTTTCATTTTTAATTTAATTGGAATTGTCCAGGAAACAGAAATTTCTATACTGCCTCCAGCCTTTTCTACCCAATCGCGAACTATATTTGAAGTTCTTACTTCAATAACAATTTTCTTTTGAGAAAAATTTTTAACTCTAAATTCAGAAATAATCGCTAAAACTAAACTATAATTAATTATATTGCCGTTTCGATCAAGAATTCCTAATCTATCAGCGTCTCCATCAAACATAAAACCCAAATCAGCTTTTTCTGAAACAATTTTTTCTGCAAGTTTTTTTCTATTTTCTGGAATTTTTGGATTTGTTTCATGATTTGGAAAATTTCCGTCTGGCTCAAAAAATATTGGAATAACTAAAATTCCAGTTTGAGCAAAAACTTTTTTTATATATAAACCAGCTGTGCCATTTCCAGGATCCATAACAACTTTTAATGGCTTAATTTTTTCTTTAATTGATTTTCTTATTGCATTAACATAATTTTCACTCGGATCTTGTTGTATTGTTTTTCCTTTTATATTTATGGCTGGCCATTGATTTTCTAAAACAAGTTTTTTAAAATTCAAAATTTGTTCTTTGTTTAATGGCATCGCGTCTTTAAACATTAGTTTGAAACCATTAAATTCTTTGCTGACATGAGAAGCAGTAATCATAATTCCAGCGTCTAATTTTGATTCTCCCAAAGTAAAATAAAAACAAGAAGCGCTACAAAGTCCAATATCAATAACATTTGACCCTTGATGAATAATTCCTTTAATTAAAGCTTCTTTTAAAGACGGGGAAGAAATTCGCGCGTCATAACCAACTATAATTGTTTTTGCTTTTGTGTAATTTACAAAACTTTGACCAATTTGATAAGCGGTATTTTCGTTCAAATCAGTTCCATAAACGGCTCTGATATCATATTTTTTAAAAATATTTGGATTTATTTGTTGCATAAAAAAGTAAAAAAAAAATTATTAGCTAACGATATGTTGTAATATAATATTTTTGTTATCTTTTAAGTATTGTTCAGGAGTTTTGTAATTTAAAAATTTTAATCTTTTTTTAAAATTGTATTTATTTACAAAATCAATAGTTTTTTCTTTCATTTCAAAAATAGCAGAAATAAGAGTGCTATTGAATTTATGCGGACGAGATGATTTATCTTCAATGCTTGTGGCTATTTTCCATCTTTGCGCTTGTCTGACTAATGCCATACTTCTTTGATAAAGCATACGCTAATAATGGATTTTTTAATCATTTACCTTATTGCTATTGTTGTGGTAGCATTTTTGTGTAGTTTTATTTGCATACATTAAAATTATATACCTTAACGTAGCGTTGGTCAACATTTTTTTAGCTATATTATGCAATGCGTTAATTGTTATTTCAACATCCATATTGCCCTTTTCTTCAATACCTTCGCTATTTTCTGTAATAACGAAATCCGCTTTAATAGTGGTGGGCAATAGAGGATTCGAACCTCTGACCTCCTCGGTGTAAACGAGACGCTCTAACCAACTGAGCCAATTGCCCTTTATTTAATTTCTGGCGCTCTATTCTTAAAATAGTTCGAACATTTTTTTGTCGCCTGTGATGGCAAGAAAGTTCCTCCGCGAAAAAAAATCAGAATTTGCAGCGGAGCCGCACCGATGACAATTTTCTCCATGCGGGAGATCTCCCGAAGGGATGACAAATTTTTCTTTCTATAATTTTCAAAATTTTATTTTTATCTTTTAAATTTCCTAAAATAAATTTGGCGCCAGCATTTTCTAATTGTTCTTTTGAATAAATTCCGGTTGTAACACCAATGGTCTCAATTTCCATATCTTTTCCTGCTTTCATATCTTGCGGAGCATCTCCTAAAAGAAAAACATTATTATCAAATTGAAAATTAAAATTTTCTTCGGCTCGTCTAATAGCTATCTTTACCAAATTGGTTCTGTTTACGTCGTCGTTTCCAAATCCACCAATTTTAAAATAATGATTAATTCCAATTTTATTTAATTTACCTCTTGCAATGGGCTCTAAATTACCCGTGACTAATCCCATTAAATATCGTGTTTATCTAATTCTTTCAACAATTCTTGAACCCCGTCTAATACAATAATTTCATCATTATTAATAAACTTATCAAAAGAAGTTATCATCACTTTCATACAATTTTCTAATTTCAAATTTATCTCCCGTTCGTCTAATCCATTCTTTTTAAGAACTTTAATAATTATTTGCTGATCGGTCATCCCGGAATGATTGATAATATCAATATTTGTCTCAATTCCATATACTTTTTTAAATGCTTCAGAAAATACTACCCTATGCCCCTTTGAACTTTTAATCAAGGTTCTATCTATATCAAATAAAACTAATTTATCCATAAATATAATATGAAAAATTTTCTTTTACAAAATGTGATTCGAGCCGACCCCAAACAAATTTCTTTTAGAAATTTAACGGGGCAAGTATTTTTTCGGTTCTTTGACAATTTTCTCCCTGTGGGAGATCTCCCGAAGGGATGACAAGTTTTTCTTTGGCGGCAAATTCTTTCAATTACTTATTTTCTGGTTCGGATTTTTCAAAAAGCATGAGTGTAAGATTATCAGCGGCACAAAGATGTGTTTTCTGCTTAATTAACCCATATGGTGCAAATAATTTTTCGTATTCTTTCTGTTTTCTAAGAATTGAATATTTAGAACTTGGAAAGTCTGGTCCTTGGTATGTATGTTCCACAATAAAAATCCTATCACTCAATTCTTGCATTTTCTTAATAGTTACTTTTAACTCATCAGGATTTAATATGTGTAATAAAACTATTGATTCAAAAACTAAATCAAAAGATTTTGCCGGTAAATCTAATTCGGTAAGTTTCCCCAAGAGCAACTGTACGTTATCGAAACCCTCCAAGTTTTGTTTCGCCCTTTCTAACATTACTGAGGATAAATCTACACCAACTACTTCTTTTGCCCGTTTCGCAATCTCACTGGTCATGCGCCCAACGCCAACTCCCAATTCAAATACTTTTTTGTCTTCGATTAATCCTTCTAGAAATCCAAATACATCTCTACGCAGCTCTTCGGTAGCTCGCTTATTCTCCTCTAGTGTATGCCGGGCCGACATAATACTTTGGACATCTGGCCTTTGGGCACGAATATCCCAATGTTTTCTGACATCTTCTTCAGTTATTCTCTCTTTTTCTTCACGGGCTTTTAAATCGTATGTATCATTCTCGCCAGCAGCAACATCAAAAGATTGTACATTTTGTTTGTTTGGGTTTTGGTTAGGGTTGTTCATAAATTTGAAGATGATTAAAAATTTTTCTCCCTCCAAAATTAAATATGGTTCGAGCTGATGTTTTAAATTTGTATTTGTATTTGTATTTTTAAATTTTGATTTT
>CAYHOD010000056.1:0-4957 GCA_964358215.1 uncultured Gammaproteobacteria bacterium
CTGCCTCAGCAGTGACCCTAAAATTAATTGGAGATTATCTAAATTAGATAAGATAACTTTTATTTGCGGTCGATACGAAGGAATTGATGAAAGAGTAAATCAATTAATTGATGAAAAAATTTCTATCGGAGATTATATTTTAACCGGAGGAGAAGTTCCGGTTATGGTAATTATTGACGCGATTACTCGATTATTACCCGGTGTATTAGGTAAAGATGCATCAAGTAAAATGGAAACTTTTTCAAAAAAATATTTTTTAGAATATCCTCAATACACTCGACCAGAAATATTTGAAATGAATAATAAAAAAACACGCGTGCCCAAAATTCTTTTATCTGGAAATCACAAAAAAATTAAAGAATGGCAAGAGAAAAAAAGTTGACATTTTTTAATAGTGTTATATGATTTTGTATCAGACAGTTCTATTTTTTATTTTAAAAAACTTATGCAAATTTTTAAAAAACAAATTGATAAAAAAATCGGAATAATTATTGTTTTAGCTATTTTTTTAATAGCATTATTTTTTATTACTTTCAATAATAAAAACTTAGAAGATAAATTTTTATTTACCAATACAAAAAATATTTTTTCTAAAATAGAAAAAATAAAAAAGTTTTCTTCAGAACAAGAATTTAAGACTTATTTAGCTTCAGCGGCTGAAACGGGGAATTATTATGGTTATGGCTTTAGGAAAAATGTTGAACTGGCGCAACCTATGGCAATGGTAGAACAAAAAACAGACAGCGCTATGCCGGAAAGAATTTCTGAAACCAATGTTCAAGTTTTAGGAATTGACGAGCCAGACATTGTTAAAACAAATGGCAAGGAAATTTATTTTTCTCAAGAATCTATTTTTTGGACAAAAACGCCATCCTTAGAAGTAATGGATAATTTTGTTGCGCCATCCTTAACAGAAACGCCATCCTTAGAAGTAATGGATAATTTTGTTGCGCCATCGTATTCAAATGTTCAAAAAACAAAAATAATTAACGCTTTTCCGCCAGCTGATTTATCTTCTATTTCTGAAATTGATAAAAACGGAACTTTATTATTAAATAAAAACATTTTAGTTATTTTTTCCGGACAGGAAATTTTTGGTTATGATGTTTCAAATCCAAAGTCGCCAGAAAAAAAATGGAATATAAAATTAGACGAAAATGTTTTCATTGCTGACAGCCGGCTTTATAATGATAAAATATATTTAGTAACTAAAACCTGGATTAATCAATCACGACCTTGTTTAACTCAACTATTAACCATTAATGAAACGCCCCTGGAAATTAAATGTTTAGATATTTATCATCCAGTTTCATTAGTTCCAGTTGACACAACTTTTGTTGCTATGAGTTTAGATCCTGTCGCTGGGAAAATAGAAAAAAATATTTCTTTTGTTGGTCCTTCAGATTCTTCTGTAATTTATATGTCAGAAAATGGAATTTATATCACTTATTCTTATTCTGAAAACATGTCTAAATTTATTTTTGCTTTTTTGAAAGAAAATCAAGATATATTTCCAGATTGGTTAAATGAAAAAATGGAAAAATTAGAAAAATACGATATTAGTTTAGAAGCTAAATTTACAGAATTTCAATCTATTTTTGAAAAATATCAAGCTTCCTTAAATGATGATGAAAGAATGAAAATAGATAATGAACTTTCAAACAGAACATCTAATTATTATAAAAAACACATTAGAGAATTAGAACAAACAGGAATAATTAAAATTGGTTTGAATAATTTTGATATTTCAAGCGCTGGCAATGTTCCTGGCTATCCTTTAAATCAATTTGCATTGGATGAATATAAAGATTATTTAAGAATTGCGACAACAATTGGCGAGAATTGGAGAAATTGGGGAATTGGAATGTTTGGAAATATTTCACAGGAAAGCGCTAACGATGTTTATATTTTAGACAAGAATTTAAAAATAACTGGTTCAGTTAAAGATCTTGGTTTGAAAGAAAAAATTTATTCAGTCAGATTTTTAGAAGACAAAGGTTATGTTGTGACCTTTAGACAAACCGATCCTTTTTATGTTTTAGATTTATCAAATCCAGAAAAACCAGAACTAAAAGGCGAATTGAAAATTCCGGGTTATTCTTCTTATTTACATCCAATTTCAAACAATACAATTTTAGGCATTGGCAAAGAAGAACAACAAATAAAACTTTCTCTTTTTGACGTTGTTGATCCAGAAAATCCAAAAGAAATTGATAAATATATTTTAGATGAATATTGGTCCGAAGCCTTAAATAATCATCACGCTTTTTTAATAGACAAAAAACACAATATTTTCTTTTTGCCAGGCAGTAAAGGCGGTTATATTTTTTCGTATGAAAATAATAAATTAAAATTAATAAAAACCATTAGTCAAATTTCGGCTAAAAGAGCGCTTTTTATAAATGATTATTTATACATTATTGGCGATGATAAAATTACTGTTTTAAATGAAACTGATTGGGAAAAAGTTAATGAGTTAAAATTTTAATTGATTTAAATTAATTTTATTTTTAATTTTGCATTGTTGTTTTGCGTTTTGCATTTTGACTTTTGCATTTTTTTATGGCGCATAAAAAAGCAGGTGGCTCAACTGCGTTGGGTCGTGACTCACAAGGACAAAGATTGGGAGTTAAACTTTATGGAGGAGAAATAGCAAAGACTGGAAGTATTATTGTTCGCCAAAGAGGAACAAAAATTCATCCGGGAGACAATGTTAAAAAAGGAAAAGACGATACATTATACGCTGTTTCTCAGGGACGGGTTGTTTTTGCCACTCGAAAATTAAGAAAGTTTAATGGAAAACTTAAAAAAACAAAAATTGTCAATGTAATTCCTGATTAATTTTGTTGTAAATAAATAATAAAAACGCGCCATAGAGGCGTGTTTTTATTATTTGCGATTTTTATTTTAATTGTTATAATGTTACATTGTTATAATGTTAAAATGTTTTTATGTTTATTTTTCTTTATGGAGAAGATTCTTTTAGATCAAAAGAGAAATTGAAAGAATTGATAAAAAAATTTCAAAAAGAAATAGATCCTTCTAATTTAAATGTTTTAATTTTAGAAGGAGAAAAATTAGATATTAATGAATTAGAACAAACATTTTTAGCCAGTGGTTTTTTGGCTAAAAAAAGAATGATTATTGTAAAAAATTTATTTAGTCAATGTCAAAATAATAAAATTTTAGAAAAAATTTTAAACATTCTAAATCAAGAAAATGAAAATATTTTAATTTTTTGGGAAGGAGTAAAAATTAATCAAAAAATAAACAAAATTAAAAAAGAAATTTTTAAAAAATTAAAAAATGAAAAATATTCCTGGGAATTTTCTTTATTAACAGGAATAAAATTAAAAGATTGGACAAAAAAAAGAATAGAAAATCAAAACGTTAAAATTGAAAATCAGACTTTAGAAAATTTAATTACAATAGTGGGCAATGATTTATGGCGAATGTCAAATGAAATCAATAAACTTTGCGCTTATAAATTTAAAAAAACCATAACCAAAGATGATTTAGACTTGTTAATTGCGAATAAAATTGATGAAAATATTTTTAATTTAGTTGATGCGATAGGAAATAAAAATAAAACATTGGCTTTAAAATTAATTAATGATCAACTTGAAATAAATAATTCAGCAAATTATTTATTAGCTATGATCATAAGACAATTTAGAATTTTATTACAAATTAAAGATTTGTCTTTAAATAATCAAAATTTTTCTCAATTAAAACTGCATCCTTTTGTTATCCAAAAAGCGTCAAATCAAGTAAAAAAATATTCTTTTGAGCAATTAAAAAATATTTATAATCAATTATTAGCAATGGATATTAAATTAAAAACTAGTCAAATTAAACCAACGGTGTTATTTGATTTATTTATTATTAATGCTTTAAAAGATTAATGTTTGGAGGTCCGACCTCCAAACATTGGAGATTTGATTTTTATGGAAAATATTAAATTGCTTTGCGAAAAATATGGATTTCATCCTCAACGTCAAGCAGGGCAAAATTTTTTAATTGATAAAAATGTTTTGAATAAAATTATTCAAACGGCTAATCTAAAAAAAGATGATATTGTTTTAGAAATCGGTCCGGGTTTTGGAATTCTTACTCAAGAATTAGTTAAACGAGTTAAAAAAGTAATTGCAGTAGAATTAGACAAAAGAATGGCAATTTCTTTAAAAGCAAAATTTAAAAATTTTAGTAATTTAGAAATTATTCAGAATGATATTTTAAAAGTACAGGATATAAAATGTAAAATTCAAAATAATAAATATAAAATTGTGGCTAATATTCCGTATAATATCACTTCCGCAATTTTGCGAAAATTTTTAAGCGAAGAACCAAAACCTTGCGAAATGGTTTTATTAATTCAAAAAGAAGTTGCTAAACGTATTATTGCTAAGCCAAAAGAAATGAGTTTACTTTCAGTTTCTACGCAATTTTATGGTCAGCCTAAAATAGTTAGCATTGTTTCTAAAAATAGTTTTTGGCCTAAACCAAAAGTAGATTCAGCAATAATAAAAATAGTATTACAAAAAATTAATAAAACAATAAATGAAAAAGATTTTTTTAATTTAGCGCGAACCGGATTTTCAAATCGCAGAAAACAATTAAAGAATAATTTGAAATGTTTGGAGGTCCGACCTCCAAACATTATAGAAAAAATTTTTCAAGAATTAAATTTTAATTTCAAAATTCGCGCTCAAGAACTTTCAGTAGAAGATTGGATTAAACTTTATAAAAAAATTTATAAATAGAATTTTGTGTTATATTAAATTTATATTACAATTTGAAAATGGAAAGGTGCCGGAGTGGTTGATCGGGACAGTCTTGAAAACTGTTGAACCTTCACAGGTTCCGTGGGTTCGAATCCCTCCCTTTCCGCCAATAATAAATTTGCATGAAAATTGGCTAAAATTTAAAAAAGGCTCTGTGAGCCTCATGAATACTG
>CAYHOD010000057.1:0-4954 GCA_964358215.1 uncultured Gammaproteobacteria bacterium
AGATAATCTAATTTATACTCGACCCTATTTTTTTTAACTTCAATTATTTTTTCTACAAAATCAAAAATTTCTTTCTGCAAGGATTGATAAAACCCACCATATTCCTCATAATCTTTTTTAAATTGGGCTTCATCCATAATTTAACTATTGTTTTTATTATATTTTGCAAAATATTCATCAATCTCGCTTCTTAATTCTATCCCAATTTTTTCAAAACATTTTAATAAATCCTCATATGCTCCCTCGCCACCGAGAAAATCCCAAAATTCATTAGCTACCTTTAACTCCTTTTCTAAATCAAGCATTCCGCGTATTGTCCAGCGATTGTAAGGCTCCGGATCGTATGGATTATAAGGAATAGCAATTAGAGTTTGTACTTTTGTTTTTGGATTTTCTGCCAAAGTTGTTGCTGTCCATTCCAAAAGTGTTCGTTTGAACTCTTTAAAGCCTCCGGCGTTTGGTTTTGCCGTCTTTATGTCAAATAAAAACAATTCTCCTGAATGGCTTTCTAATAAAACATCAACCTTTGTTGGTTTGATTTTTCTAAATTCTCCCTGTTGTGCTACTTTTCTAATAATTTCTGTTTCTCTGACCTTGTTTGGCGATGATTTAGCGGTTATAAGATCGTCCATTATTTTTTGAATTTCTATTTGTGCCTTTGGACTTATTTTATCGCCAGCGATTGCTTGGGATTCTGCTCTTTTAAATTTACTTTTTGCCAAAGTCAAAGCTACCGGTTCAAAAATACTAGTGCCAAAATTAGTATTAAGCGAATGGATAAATGAAAACAGCGCCATTCTGTCTTTACCAAGTAGTCTTGAATGAAAAGGCATTGCCGCCGATTCTGGTTTATAGTTTTGAAATTTATGCCGAAGGGCATTTTTCAAAACATTTTCTACGTCATTAATTTGTTGTTTTGTTAAACTCATATTTTTTTAAAATGAAATATTATTTCTGAATAAGGATTTTTATTTCGTTCGGTACGATTAAGCACTGGGCGTTTAAATTGATTAACAATTTTCATTCCAGTTTTTTCTGCAATTTGAGGATATAAATTCCATTTATCGTTGGCTACCAAAAATACATCAAAATTATCTGACAAATATTTTTTTGAATTTAATAATACTTGCGATATGTCTTCGATGTAAGATTTTTTTGCTTCCAATCCTTGACCTTTATATAGAGGGCCAATTTCCAACTCATCTTTTCTTTCAAATCCAAAAAGATCATACGCATAAGCATGCTGTTCATGATAATCTATTTGTCCGACATAAGGAGGCGAGGAAAAAATTCCTTGAATTTTTTGTTTTTCAAGAAGTTTATAAAATTCTTTGTTCCTTGATTTTATTTCATTCGTAATATCAACAGTTCTTGAATCTCCGGTAATTGATGCCCAATGAGCGCCATTTTTAAGTCTTTGAAATTCTTTTACTCTTGCGATAGTATCATTAGCATAACGATCGAACCAATATTTGATTGAAAAAAGAGGTTTGCAGATTTTTTTGTGCTTCCAGCAGTAATAAGTCGTTATTTGTGGTTCTTTTAAAGTAGCTAAGTCGGAATGTGTCGTTGCTCTGCAAGAGCGAATGGTTCGGCTTAGTATAACTGCTAGCACTCTTTTATTTTTTTTGTCTTTTATTTTTTTAATTTGATTAAAAGCAAAGTCAATTTCTTTTCTTACATTTTTTATATACCATTTATCAAGAAAAGTTTTATTTTTTTCTTGCTTGAGTTCTATTTTATATTTTGCGACTAATTTATTATAAATGTTTAAAAACTCTTTTTCTTTTTTCGCGGAATATTCATTTTCATTAATTTCCCGCTTATAAATTTTTCTTTTGAAATCCGGAGAAGGAAAATTTCCGTTGTTAAATTTGACAAGTTCAATAAAGAGTTCTCTCTCAAATTCTTCTATTTTGCCGTCAGCTTCAAATTTAGCTATGGCTAAATTTATATTTTTTATTTCTTTGATCAATAAATCTAAGTCGTAATCCAATAGTTTGGTGTCCGTTATCATGCAATTAAAGCGGGAAATATCAATCCCTATCGAATGTATGCCAAGCTCATTTGCTTGTACCAATGTTGTGCCTGACCCTGAAAAAGGATCTAAAATAATGTCGCCTTTTTTAAAAAAGGCTTTTTGTTTGAAATCATCGGTATGATTATCGATGAAATATTCGACTAATTGAGGTATGAATTTACCTTTGTATGGGTGTAATTTATGAATATGTTTTGTTGTGTCTTTTTCTCGCAAATTATCAAAAGATAAACTCCAATTCAAATCATTGCCGAGTTTCTTTTTCCATTCGACCTCTCTTTTACCATTGAATGACCGGTAGTAATCTTTTAAATCATGGGCATCTATTTGGGTGCTACCGTTTTCGCCATATTTTTTTACTTTCCCGTATTGTATCAAATAAGAGATGTTAGATTCGTTAATATTGCGACCCAAAAAAGAGCTTGCCCATTTGCATGCTTCTCTTAGAGTTAATAATTGTCTAGTATTTGTTAATTCCATGGTAATTAAAGTTTCGATAGCTCTATTTTACCATAAAAATAGAATTTATAAAAATCGTCTTTTTTGCGATTCCAGGAGCAAAAAAGACACCTTATATTCCCTCTATAATTAAAGAAAAAGAAATTTGAAAATTTTCTAAAACAATTGGGCGATAGCCCAAAAAAGAAAAGAAATATTTCACATAACGTTTCGGCGTATGCGAAGTTTTTGCAAAATGAAATGTAGCAAAAATTTGAGTGGAGCCAAAAAATTAATTGGCATTTTACGCTTTAAAAATTTGCAATTTAAAATCTGTAATTTGCAATTACTATAAACTATTTTTCAAAAATTGTAAATTTATTAAATGGCCAGGCTCTGATCCAGGTTTTTCCAATAATAAATTTTCTTTCCAATGGACCAAAACCTTCTGCGCTTGAATCAAAACTATGCGCCCTATTATCGCCTAAAACAAAATATTCATCCTTATTTAAAGTAATATCAATATTTTTTTCAATTTTATATTCTTCTGGAAGAAATTTATTTTCATCAAATATTTTCCCTTCTGGATTATCTTTATTATAAATAGTAATTTCTTTATTAAGAATTTTTACTCTTTCTTCTGGTAAACCAATAATTCTTTTAATAAAATAATCATTTGGACTTTTAGGATATTTAAACACTATCACATCGCCTCGTTCAGGATTATTTAACCGATAAATAATTTTATTTATAATTAAATATTCGTGATTATGAAAATTTGGCTCCATTGAAGCGCCTTTAACATAAAATGGCTGAATTAAAAAATATCTAATAGGAACAACAATGGCCAAAGCGATTAAAGCCATTTGAATAAATTCTATAATAAACGATTTCCATTGTTTATTTTGTGTAATTTGTTTTTGCATAATAAATTATTTTAACCATTTCATTTTGTTTTGATTATGCTCCTCAAATGTTTTGCTAAAAACTGTTTCGTTATTTGGTTTTGATAAAAAAAATAAATAATCTGTTTTTTGCGGATAAATCGCCGCGTTAATTGCTGAAATTCCAGGATTGCAAATTGGTCCTGGCGGCAATCCTTTATTAATATATGTATTATAAGGAGATTCTACGCGCGTATCTTCAAAACTTAATTGTTTTTTATTATTTCCTAAAATAAAATTTATTGTTGCGCAAGATTCTAAATTCATTCCTTTTTCTAATCTTTTATAAAAAATTCCAGCGACAATTTTTCTATCTTCTTCATTTGGTACTTCTTTTTCAATAATGCTAGCTAAAGTGACAATTTCAAAAATTGTCTTTTTTTGTTTTTTAATATCCTCTCTCATTTTAGCAGATAATTTTTTATCAAAATTATCTAACATTTTTTTTATAATATCTTTTGCGGACGCATTTTTATAAATTTGATATGTGTCCGGAAAAAGATAACCCTCTAACATAACAGGATGCAAATAACTTGAAAGTCTCGATTCTATTTTTAAAAATGGATTATCCCGCAAAAAAGAATATTTATCTTCCCATTTTAAAGTATAATCATCGGCAATAGAAAAAAAATTATCTCTCGAAATATCCATTTTATTTTCTAAATATTCCGCAATTTCCGTATAGTCCCATCCCTCAATAATTTTAATTATTTTTTGATTTGGAATAATTTGTCCTGAAACTAAAATTTGAGCTATTTCTTTGATGTTCATGTTGGGAGATAAAGAATATTCTCCGGCTTGAATTTTTTTCCCCATTTTTTTTTGCCAAATATAAACTTCAAAATCCCACATGCTTCTGATTAATTTTTGATCTTTTAAATTTTGACTAATTTGATTAACGCCTTCTCCCTGTTTAATAACAAAAAATTTTTTTTCTGTATTTTTTTGCAATGGCGTAAAAATTTGATAATAGTAATTTCCAAAACAAATTCCTATTATCAGAATAACACAACTAACAAAAAATATCAAAAATTTTACAAAATATTTACAAATAAATAGTGTTTTTAAAATTTTTTTTATTTTTAACAAAAGAATAATTAAATTTTTTTTAAACATAAATTTTTTTTAATTCGTTTATTGAAATTTTCAACCATTCCATTGGTTTAAAAATGTTTACATTAAATTGTTCTATGTTCTATTTTATTTTTTTGGCAAATTTTGTCAAATGAATCAACTTTGTACTTTAGCGCTTTAAATCTTAAAAATAAAAAAAATTATGTTATGCAACTTCGAGCTAAAAAATAATGAGATAAAAAATGTACTTACTAAACTTTGGCAAAAATTATTCAGTCCATGCTGTCATTTCGACTGAAGCGAGTCCCAAAGTTTATTTGGGACGAGCGAAATGGAGAAATCCTTCTATGCTGTCATTTCGACTGGAGCGAGCCCCTCGACTTTGCTCGGGGCAGGCTCCGTGAGCGGAATGGAGAAATCCCTTTACTTTAGCTTTATTTATAAACTAATTTAAGGGATC
>CAYHOD010000058.1:0-4951 GCA_964358215.1 uncultured Gammaproteobacteria bacterium
TGTCATCCCGAGCGAAGCCGTGGATCCCTTAAATTAGTTTATAAATAAAGCTAAAATAAAGGGATTTCTCCATTTCGCTGCGCTCCAGTCGAAATGACAGCGTGTGTCATCCCGAGCGAAGCCGTGGATCCCTTAAATTATAAAGTAAAGGGATTTCTCCACTTCGTTCACTTCGCTACGCTCCAGTCGAAATGACAGTATGGAGGGATTTCTCCATTTCGCTCATCCCGAATAAACTTTGGGATTCGCTTCAGTCGAAATGACAACATGGGCTGAATAATTTTTTGCCAAAGTTTAGTTATGGCTTATGGCTGTTTTCAGCTTTTGAAATTTGCAAAGTAGTTTTTATCACTGTGTCTGGATTTAAAGAAATACTATCAATCCCGCATTGAACAAGAAATTTTGCAAATTCAGGAAAATCAGAAGGCGCTTGTCCGCAAAATCCTATTTTAACTTTATTCTGTCGAGCAGTTTTAATTACTTGTTCAATTAATATTTTTACCGCTTCATTTCTTTCATCATAAATATGGCTAACTAATTCTGAATCGCGATCAACTCCCAATGTAAGCTGCGTTAAATCATTGCTTCCAATTGAAAATCCATCAAAAATTTTTGCGAATTCTTTTGCCAAAATAACATTTGAAGGAATTTCAACCATCATATAAATTTTTAAACAATTCCTTTTTGATTTGTACGCGTCAATTATTAATTTATTTTTTTTCATTTCTAAAAAAACTTTTTTTGCTTCTTCAATTGTTCGACAAAATGGAATCATAACAATAACATTTGTTAAGCCCATTTGTTCGCGAACTTTTTTAATTGCTTCGCATTCTAAAGCAAACGCTTCTTTATATTCTTCGCTATAATAGCGGGAAGCGCCTCGCCAACCAATCATTGGATTTGATTCTTTTGGTTCAAAATATTTTCCGCCAATTAAGTTGCTATATTCATTTGATTTAAAATCAGACAAACGAACAATAACATCTTTTGGATAAAAAGCCCCGGCAAGCATGCTAATTCCTTCGGCTAATTTATCAATAAAAAATTGCGATTTAGTTTCATATCCTTGCGTAATTTTTTCTATTTTTTCTAAAATTTCTTCATCAATTTTTTTGTCATTAATAACAAATTGTTTTTTATCAATAGCTAATAATATTTTTGGATGTACTTTAATAAAATTATTTATAATAAATTCTTCTCTGGCCAAACCAATTCCGTCGTTTGGAATAAAACTCAAAGAAAAAGCTTGATCCGGTTCTCCGATGTTTATCATTATTTTTGTTTTTGGTTTTTTAAATTTTTGAAGATTTATTTTTTCAATTTCAAAAGGAATAATTCCTTGGTAAATTTTTCCGACTTCTCCTTCAGAACAACAAACTGTAACATCTTGCCCATTTTTTAAAATTTGCGTCGCGTTTTTTGTTCCAACAACGCAAGGAATGCCAAGTTCGCGGCTAACAATTGCCGCATGACAACAGCGTCCGCCTCGATTAGTAACAATAGCCGAAGCAATTTTCATAATTGGCTCCCAATCCGGATCAGTAATATCAGTAACTAAAATTTCTCCTTTTTTAAATTTTCCAATATCATGAACGTCTTTAATTATATTAACTTTTCCCTGACCAATTTTTGATCCTACCGCATCGCCAGAACAGAGCAGCTTGCAGTTTGCAGTTTGTAGTTTGTAAGTTTCAATGACATTGAAATTTTTTTGCGATTGAACTGTTTCTGGACGAGCTTGAACAATATATAATTGATTATTGATTCCATCTTTAGCCCATTCAATGTCCATTGGTTTTTTATAATATTCTTCAATACTTTTTGTCCATTTTGCTAATTGTAAAATTTCGTTATCATTTAAAACAAAATTATTTTTTTCTTGTTCATTAGTTTCTATATTTTTAGTCGGTTTATTTCCTTCTTGACTATAAATCATTTTAATTTCTTTTGTTCCAAGTTTTTTGTTTAAAATTGGTTTAAACTTTTCTAAAGTTGGTTTAAAAACAAAAAATTCATCTGGATTAACCGCTCCTTGCACAATGTTTTCTCCAAGCCCCCAAGAGCCATTAATTAAAATTGCGTTTTGAAATCCAGACTCTGTGTCAATTGAAAACGCAACTCCAGAACAAGCTTTATCTGAACGAACCATTTTTTGAACAACAATGGACAAGCCAATGGAAAAATGATCAAAATTTTTATCTTGTCGATACGAAATAGCTCGATTAGTAAATAAAGAAGCAAAACATTTTTTACACGCTTCAATTAAAGCGTACTCTCCTTTAATATTTAAATAGGATTCTTGTTGTCCGGCAAAAGACGCGTTTGGTAAATCTTCGGCTGTTGCAGAACTTCGCACAGCCACATCTGTTAAATAGCTTGCTGTGGTTTGGGGAAATTCATTGGATAATTTTTTATAAGCTTCAATAATTTCCTTTTCTAAATCTTCTGGAAATTTCGCTTTTAAAATAGCTTCCCGAATTTGATGTCCTTTTCCCGCTAAATTTTGCATGTCGCTAGTATCTAAATCAGAAAGAATTTTTTTTATTTCATCTTTGATGCCAGCGTTTTCTAAAATATAAAAATAAGCTTTTGCTGAAATAGCAAAACCATTTGGAATGTTTATTCCTTTTTTAATAAGATTTTGATACATTTCTCCCAAAGACGCATTTTTTCCGCCAACTAAAGGAATGTCTTTAATTCCAATTTCTTTAAACCAATAAATATATTTTTTATTCATAAAATTCATAATTAAAAATTTTCCAATGGATAAATATCAAAAGCAACTTCCTCGTATGGATGAACTGCTTTTATTTTTTTAATAATATTTTTCAAAATTTTTCGTGGCACAATTGTTTCAATTCTTTCTTCTTTAACCGCTTCATAATTTTCAGCTTTACCAATGACAGGATTTGCCTTTTCATTCCCGCGAAAACGACCTATACCGCGAGAAGAAAAAGAACAGAAATTATAATTTCCAATTTTTCCAGCTCCGGCTTTGCCAAGAGATTGACGCACCGCGTCCGCATGAGAAAGCGGAACGAAAACAACAAATTTTACATTTTTGGTTTGCATAATTATTTTACAACTTGATAATGCAATTGAATTTCATTGTCAGATAATTTTAAAAATTACTTTCATATATTTAAATCCATTTATTTTTTTCAAGAAAACTTTTTACTTTATTAAAAATTTTTTTATGTCCAGCAGTATTTGGATGAAGACCATCATCAAGATCATTATTATTTAAAATACCAAAGACATTTAAGTATGGTATATTATTTTCTTTGCACACGCCTTTCATTACTGCACTATATTTTTGAATTTCAGCATTCACATAATAAATATTTTCCCATGAAACCGGCATTGTTTTTGTCTCATCAACATTATTAAATCCAATAAAAATTATATCTGGGGTAATATTTTTTGCCTTTTGAATAATTTCTTCTAAATTTTTCTTGAATTGATCTATTGGAACTTTATTAGGACCGTTTTTGCCTTTTAAAAATGAGTCATTGCCGCCTGATTGAAAAATCAATACATCTGCCTTTCGCGTTTTTGCTTCAGACTCAAATCTTTTAAGTATCTTTTCTATTGTGCCACCGAAAATACTTAAATTATAAATATTACATTCACCATTAGTTTTTTTGCCAGTATAAAACCAAAGACGATTTACCCAACCGCCTTTTTCCATATCCCACGCGCCCCAAGCAGTGCTATTTCCAAATATACAGATTGATTTCATATTTTAAAAAAAGATAATTATAATTATTTATTCAACATTATTTGTATCGCCGTATCAATAGCTTTTTTATCAAAACCAACAATAATTTCTCCATCAATATCTAAAACAGGGATGCTTAATTGATTTGTTTTTTTTGTCATTTCAATCATTGCTTTTTCATTTTTAGAAACATCAATATCAACATATTCTATTCTTTTTTCTTCTAAATATTTTTTTGCCATATCGCAATATGGGCAAATTGTTGTGGAATAAACAATAACTTTAGACATAAATTTCTCCTTTTTAATCCGTAAATAATTTACGGATTTATAAAATAAAATAAAAAATTCCTATAAATAAGAACAATACACTTCGGCAAAAATTCAAAAAATTTTTTAATTTTTAACGCAAATATAATATTCGTACCACGTCGCATTCATTCCATAACCTATTGAGCCTGTACTAAGTTTAGTAAATCCACTGGAACATCCACAAGTATTTCCGTTACACACGGCTGTTGGTCCTGTCTTAGCGCAAATGGTATATCCAGAATCACTCCATGAAGTACAACATCGTGTTTGCGTACAATGTCCTCCAATAAAAAGATTATTTATTGCTGAAAAATTACCATTAACATTGAAATTTCCCTTTATTTCAGCGTCGCCATCAACAACAAGTTTTCCAATTACATTAAAAACATCTTGTTGGACATCTTTTAACATTTTCACTGTTCGGGCCATTAAAGGAGTAAAAGCAAATGTTAATAATAAAAAACTTAGAACTAAAATAATAATTGATGAGAATTTTAAATTTTTTTTCATAAAATTTTTATTAAAATGAACTACCTCGCCACAAGAGGCGAAACATCCCCTATGGAGCAAGTTCTTTTTGACGACTTTCATTTCTCGCCGCCAAAATAAAATTAAATCTCTAATCGTGGATGTTTTTTTATAATCGCTCAATTAAATTACTTCTAATTGAAAATAAGAAGTAAAAATATTGTTTAAGACCATCTTTTTTTCTGAAAAAGTTTTTTTTATTATTGCTCCGGGAAAACCGCCAAATTTTAAATATTCTTCATTTCGCCTCAACAAATACAGGGCTTTTTGACAAAGTGAAGCTTACTTTGCCATTGACTACTTCTTTAGTTTCTGAATTAAACGCGGTATTATAATCCGTTACTTCTTTTCCTGTCGCATATTTTGGTATCGCTTCTGTTATTTTGACTGA
>CAYHOD010000059.1:0-4909 GCA_964358215.1 uncultured Gammaproteobacteria bacterium
CGTTGGAAAAAAATTCAATTATCAAATGTGACATTTTGTTTTGCGGGAACTATAGTTACGGATTACAGATTACTCTTAGTTAATTGTCATTTTACATTTTTCTGCCTTCGGCAGATCTGCCGTAGGCAGAGATATTTACATTTTGCATTTTTGTTGTTTATTATGTTGCCACGACATGCAATTCTTTATAATTTGAGATTTTTTTAATAATATGTTAAACTAAAAAAATAATCAAAGGTCGATGTAAATTAGCTTTTTAGGAATTAGCTTTTTAGCTTGTAAAATTACCAGGAAGCTAAAAAATTATAATTTAATTTATTATTTTTTTTTATTTATTTTATGTTAGATAAAAAAACAAAAGATAAAATTATCGCAAAATTTGCTGTTCATAAAGGAGACACAGGGTCAACTGAAATTCAAGTTGCTATTTTAACAAAAGAAATTGAAGAATTAACCAAACATTTGAAAGCAAATAAACATGATTTTTCTTCTCGCTATGGTTTGTTTAAAAAAATAGGTCAAAGAAGAAATTTATTAAAATATTTACAAAGAGAAAATCCAAAAAGTTTTGAAAAAATAACAAAAGATTTGGGTTTATAGAATTATAGGGTTGAACCTCCTATAATAAAATTTTTATGATTAAACACAAAGAACAACGAGTCGGAGTTTTTGTAGACGTGCAAAATATGTATCATTCAGCTAAAAATTTATATCAAGCCAGGGTTAATTTTGATAAAATTTTAGAAATAGCCGTGGCTGAAAGAAAATTAATTCGAGCAATCGCATACGTTATTAAATCGCAAGCCATTGAGGAACAAGGATTTTTTGACGCTCTACAAAAACAAGGATTTGAATTAAAAGTAAAAAATTTACAAATTTTTCTTGGAGGAGAAAAAAAAGCTGATTGGGATGTCGGATTGGCTGTAGATAGCATTAAATTGGCCGATCGTTTAGACACTATTATTTTAGTAACCGGAGATGGAGATTTTTGCCCATTAATCGCTTATTTAAAAGAAAACAAAGGATGTCGAGTTGAAGTTATAGCTTTTTCAGAAACAACTTCCAGTAAATTAATTGAATTGGCTGATGATTTTATTGATTTAAGTAAAAATAAAAGCAGTGTTTTAATAAAAAGCAAAATAGCGTCATTTCGCGCTCGACGAAAAACACAATAACATAATAAAAATGTTAAAACTCAAAGCTCAAAGTTAAAAACTATAATTCAAATCTAAAAACTATAAATAACTAATAAATCCAAATATCAAAATCCAAATGACAAATAAAATTTCAAATTTCAAATCCCAAATTAAAAATTATTTTTTTGATATTTGATATTGTGATTTGAAATTTATTTTGATATTTGATATTAGGATTTTGGATTTTTATTTAATTTTAAGTTTTTAGTTGTGGTTTTTCTGCCTTCGGCAGATCTACCGCAGGGAGACATTAAATTTCTTTTTAAACCCCAATGTCCAATGAAATCATAAACCCCAAGCCCTAATTATATTTTTTGATATTTGATATTGTGATTTGAAATTTATTTTGATATTTGATATTAGGATTTTGGATTTTTATTTAATTTTAAGTTTTTAGTTGTGGTTTTTCTGCCTTCGGCAGATCTACCGCAGGGAGACATTAAATTTCTTTTTAAACCCCAATGTCCAATGAAATCATAAACCCCAAGCCCTAATTATATTTTTTGGGATTTATATCATTGGGATTTGATTGGTCATTGGTCATTAAGATTTGACATTTAAGTTAGGATTTTAATTTTTTATTATTGTTATTTGTTACGGGTTATTTTTTTATGGAACAAAAAAATAAAAAAAACGAATATAAAGCTGATCAAATAATTATTCTTGAAGGATTAGATCCAGTAAAAAAAAGACCGGGAATGTATATTGGAAGCACTGGCGCGACTGGATTGCATCATTTAATTTGGGAAACAGTTGATAACGCCATTGATGAAGCAATGGCGGGTTTTTGTAATAAAATTATTATTGAATTATTGCCGGAAAATAAAATTAAAGTTACTGACAATGGCCGGGGAATTCCTGTTGATATTCATAAATCAACAGGAAAATCAGCTTTGGAAGTTGTAATGACAAAACTTCATGCCGGAGGAAAATTTGAAAAAGCGGGATATAAAGTTTCTGGAGGATTGCATGGAGTTGGAATTTCGGTTGTTAACGCTTTATCCGAATCAACGCAAGCCGAGGTTCATAGAGATGAAAAAATTTATTTTCAAGAATACAAACGAGGCGAACCGCAAAAAAATGTAAAAATGATTGGAAAATTAAAAATTCCAAAAGATTCTGAAACAATTTTTCCGACAGGAACAATTATTACTTTTCAACCAGATCCAAAAGTTTTTGATAAAATTTCTTTTGATTTAGAAACAATTTTATCTCATATTCGCCAGCAAGCCTATTTAACAAAAGGAATTAAAATTACTATTTTTGATCAACGAGATGAAAAACAATCTCCATTGAAATATCAATTTTATTTTGAAGGGGGAATCGCTTCTTATGTCAAACATTTAAATTATCATAAAGAACCAAAACACGAATCGGTTTTTTATGTGGACAAAGAAGTTAATGAAATTAAAGTGGAAATAGCTTTACAATACACAGATGAATACAAAGAAACAATTTTTAGTTTCGCAAATAATATTTTTACCATTGATGGAGGAATGCATTTGAATGGATTTAAAAACGCGTTAACAAAAGTTTTAAATAATTACGCTCGAAAACAAAATTTTTTAAAAGAAAAAGATGAAAATTTAACCAGCGAAGATACGCGAGAAGGTTTGACCGCTATTATAAGCGTAAAAATTAGCGAGCCTCAATTTGAAGGACAAACAAAAAATAAATTAGGAAATCCGGAAGTTCGTTCAATTGTGGATTCAATTTTTAACGAAACATTCACAATTTTTTTAGAAGAACATCCGCGAGAAGCGGAAAATATTTTAAATAAATGCATTTTATCCGCTCAAGCGCGTTTAGCCGCCCGTCAAGCGCGAGAAACAGTTTTGAGAAAAGGAATTTTGGAAGGAATAACATTGCCGGGAAAATTAGCCGATTGTTCCACTAAAGACGCTCAAAAATCGGAAATTTTTATAGTTGAAGGCGATTCAGCTGGTGGATGTTTTGGAGGTGATACAAAAATAATGTTAACAGACAACAGAAATTTAACTTTTAAAGAATTAATTCGAGAATATCAACAAGGGAGAAAAAATTATTGCTATACTATTAAACAAAATGGAGAAATCGGAATTGAATTAATTAAAAATCCCAGAAAAACAAAAATTAATGCTGAAGTTATAAAAATAATACTTGATAATAATGAAGAAATAATTTGCACTCCGGATCATAAATTTATGCTAAGAAATGGGGATTATAAAATGGCTAAAAATTTAAAAAAAGAAAATTCCTTAATGCCTCTTTATAAAAAATATTCTGAAATAAAGAACAGAATAACTATTAAAGGATATGAAATGGTTTTAGATCCTCAAAATTTAAAATGGATTTTTACTCATTTATTGGCTGATCAATATAATTTAAGAGAAAATATTTATTTAAAGGAAAAGGGTGATACTATTCATCATTCTGATTTTAATAAAGTAAACAATAATCCGGATAATTTAATAAGAATGTCAAAAAGCGAACATCTTATGTTGCATTCAAAAATTCTTAAAAAAACAATTCATAGAGAAGATGTAAAAGAAAAAATTAGACAACTTCACAAAACAAAACAATTTCGTGAAAAGATGAAAAAAATAATGAACAATCCTGAAATAAAAAAAATATTAAGTAAAAATGCTAAAAAACAATGGGAAAATATAGAATATAAAAATTATATGAGTGAAAAATTTTTAGAATTTTATAATAACAATGCGCAATATAGAAAAAAAAATAAACAGCTTCTTAATGAAGCTCAAAAAAAATATTGGAATGAAAAAAATAATAGAGAAAAACAAGCGCAAAAAGTTACAAATTATTTTAAAAAACATCCGGAGAAAAAAGAATGGCTTTCTAAAATTGCTAAAAAACAATGGGAGGATTTGAATTTACAAAAATGGCGATCAGAAACAACAAAAAAACAATGGACTGAAGAATTTAGAAAAAAAAGAAAAAAAACATATAATCAAACTTATTTAAAAAAAGCATTAAAAATTCTATCTTCAATTTATAATAAAAATAAATCCATTAATATAAAAATTTACAATCAAATAAGAAAGGAAAACAATGATAAAAGTCTTATTAAATATGAAACAATTCGCCAAAGATTTTTTAATAATGATGATATAAAATTAAAAGAAGCAATTGTAAATTATAATCATAGAATAAAAACCATTATTCCATTAAAAGAAAAAATTGATGTTTATGATATTGAAGTGCCTAATACTCATAATTTTGCTTTGGCTAGTGGTATTTTTGTCCATAATAGCGCAAAACAAGGACGCGATAGAAATTTTCAAGCAATTTTACCATTGAGAGGAAAAATTTTAAATGTGGAAAAAGCGCGTTTAGATAAAATGTTTGCCAATAATGAAATTAAATCTTTAATTATCGCTTTGGGAACAAATATTGCCGAACAATTTAATTTAGAAAAACTTAGATATAATAAAATTATTATTATGACTGACGCCGATGTTGATGGAGCGCATATTAAAACATTACTTTTAACTTTATTTTATCGTTATTTCCCGGAATTAATTAATAAAGGACATCTTTATGTTGCTCAACCTCCGCTTTATAGAATACAAATTAATAAACAAATAAATTATGTTTATTCTGAGGAAGAAAAAGAAGAATTTTTAAAAAAAATAGACAGAGAGTCAATTGGAATACAACGATATAAAGGTTTGGGAGAAATGAACCCGGATCAATTATGGGAAACGACAATG
>CAYHOD010000060.1:0-4864 GCA_964358215.1 uncultured Gammaproteobacteria bacterium
TATAATTGTTCCAATTGTTATGCCAACAAAAAGTTGAGCTAAATAAAAAAGAACAAAATATAAACACATAATTATTAAAGCCAACGGAATTCCAATAAGCAGAGCGATTAATAAAAGCGCAATTATTGGAATAATTAAAAAATAAATTATTCCAAATCCTAAATTTTTCCATGGAGTTTTTTTAATTTGATCGATTATTTCCAAAGTTTTCTTTTGAAAAAGAGAAATAAAAATTAATCCGATTATTAAAAAACCAAACAAATGAACTAATTTCCAAAAGAAAAAAGTAACAGTGTATTTTTTTTCTTTTTTTTCAAAAGATGAAATTTTATAAAAAGTTTTTCCTGATATTTGAGCGCCAGATTGTATTTTTGCTTTTTGTGGAGCAACATAATCTAAATTTCCTTTTATTATTGCGCTTGGCTGTAAAATAAGAGAAGTGGCATTTAAATGAATATTTTTATTATTTTCTCCGGCTAAAATAATTTTTTCCGTATTTCCATAAATATCGCCATCTATCATGCCATTCATTTGAATGTTGCTTCCAAAAATCAATAAATTTTTTCCAATCTTGCTTTTTTCAGTAAAAAAAATAGTTTCTCCAAAAATATTAACATTTTTATCTACTTGATTATTAAATTTTATATTTTGTCCAAAAATTCTGACATTGCCATTAACATTTCCATTAATTGTAATTTGTTGACCAACGCCAAGAATATCTCCTTCAACGTTCGCGTTAATATTTATATTTTGTCCAAAAACAAAGAGATCGCCTTTAATTAATCCGTTAATTTCTACTACTTGTCCAGTAACAATTAAATCATCTTCTATAATTTCATTTGAACCAACATAAATATTTTCTCCTGTTTTTTTAACAATCGCTTGAGCTGGAGAATACAAAAATAATGAAAAACACAAGAGAAGAAATATAAAAAATATTTTTTTCATAAAAATATAAAATAATAAATAAAATTTGGCAAAAATATTTTTTTTAAAAATAATCGTCCCGCTCTGTCATTTCGACTGGAGCGAGTCCCGAAATTTATTCGGGACGAGCAAAATGGAGAAATCCCTTTATTTTAAAGCTATTTACAAACTATAGATTAAGGGATCCACGACTTCGCTCGGGATGACACAGTTTATTTTATAATTGTTTCGACTTCGCTCGGGATGACACAGTTTATTTTATAATTGTTTCGACTTCGCTCGGGATGACAAGAGTTACAAGAATTAATTTATAATTGAGTCGACTTCGCTCGGAATGACAGAAGTTGCATTGTTATTTTTAGGTTTTAATTAAGGAATCTCAAGAAATTTGCCAAAGTTTAGTTAGTTATTTTTCTTTGCTAATTCCAGCGTAAATTGTTGCCGGAGTCTCAGGATTAATTAATAAAATTTTTACTGTGTTGGAAATTGGTAATTTTTTAATAATCCACGTGTTTCCGTTGTCATTTGTTTTGTAAATAGCGCCCTTTGTCCCATAATAAATTTCTTTTGAATTTTGAGGATTAATTGCCACAGAATAAATTTTTATTGTTCCGGGCAAAGATAATAATTTAAAATCTTCCCAACTTTTGCCATCATTGTCTGTTTTGATTAATCCATGCATAGTCGCAACTACAATCCTTTCATTTTTACTTGAATCAAAAGCAACATCAAAAATATTTTTTCCACCAGTAAATTTTTCTAATCCCAAAGTAATTTCTTGCCAATTATTCCCTTGATCTATTGATTTAAAAATTCCAGCGTTAGTTGTTATTGCGTAAATAATTCGATTATTAAAAGAATTTATTACAATTTTTTCTATTTTATTTTTTGTTTCATTTTTTTTATTAAAACCTTCTATCATATTCCAACTTTGTCCTGAATTTAAACTTTGTAAAATTGTTCCATCGCTAGTTCCGGCGTAAATTTTATTTGGATTGCTCCAATCAATCGCTAAAGATGTAATAAATTTATTTTCTTGATTTTCAATAAAAATTTCCTGCATTTCTTGTTTTAAATTTTGGATTTTAAATATTTTATTATAGTAAGCAACATAAATAATATTTTTACTTTTTGGATCAATGGCTATATCATTAATTTTTCCTTTTGAAATAAAAATATTTTGCCATTCATCCCCATTATTTAAACTAACATACATTCCATTATTTTGAGTACCCAAAAAAATAATTTGCAGATCATCTAAAGAAAAAAGCATTTTTGTTAGATTAACATTATTAATATTTTGTTTTTCTTTATTTTGGGACAATAAAGTTGTTTTTTGTTCCCACGTATTTCCGGCGTCAATTGATTTAAATATTTTTCCTCCTTCATTTTTTTCAAAATTCACCTTAATGCACCCGGTTAAAAATAAAGGAATAAAAATTAAAAAAATAAAAATAAATATTTTTTTAAACATAAAATTAAAAAAGCATAACCAGCTAAAGCTGGGAAAATAGAAATTTTTATTTACCCTACTTTAGTGGGCTATTAAAAATTTAAAATTAAATTTTCAAAAACTAATTTTGGATTTGCGTTGATAAATAAATATTCTTTGGATTTTTTTATTTCTTTTAAAATTTGAATTAATTGATTTTCGTTATATTTTTGAGCTAATTTTTTTAATTGATTTTCTAAAAAAGAATGAACAACAAATGTATTTAAAGAATTTTTAATCAGAATTAAATCTCTGAATATTAAATCTAATTGAGAAAGAATGTTTTGTAAAATTTTTATATTTTCTAAAAATTCATTTTTAATTGGCAAAATTTTTTCAATAAATTGAAATTTTTCGTTTAAATTTTTTTGCGGGAAATTAATAAATTCCTGAATTTGTTTTTTGTATTCATTAAATAAATTTTGATTTTGCAAAAAAGCAATCGCTAAGCCCGGTTTATTTATTGAAATTTTTGCTAATTCAAACGCTTGTTCGGATTTTAAATTAAATTGTTTTTGAAGAGAATTGGCAATTTCTTTTGTGGCAACTGGTAAAAATTTTAAAATTTGCGAACGAGAAATAATTGTTTTAGGTAATGATCTAATATTTTCGGCAATTAAAATAAAAATTGTTTTTGGATTTGGTTCTTCTAAAGATTTAAGAAGACAATTTGCCGCTTCTAAACTCAAAGTCTCGGCTTGATTGATGATAATAATTTTATAGGATCCTAAAAAAGAATGCTTGATTAATTTTTCTTGCAAAATTCTAATTTGTTCAATAACAATATTTTTTTTATCTTCTTTTTTATTAATAAAATAAACATCAGGATGAATATTTTTTTCTAATTGCTGGCAATGAACGCATTTTTTGCATCCATTTTTTTGTTCGCATAATATTTTAAATAAAAAATTTTTAGCAATCGCAGTTTTTCCTAAATGAGCCGCGCCATAAAATAAATAAGCATGACTTAATTTATTATTATCAATACTTTTTTGCAAAAAGTAAATAATTTTTTTGTGTCCAATAATTGAATCCATAAAAACATTTTAACATAATAACATTTTAACATAATAACATTTTAACATAATAACATAATAACATTTTAACATTCTAACAAAACAAAATTTCAAATTTCAAATTGCGGATTGCAAATTTTTAATCAATTAAAATTAATGCAAAAATTAAAAATTTGAAATTTGCAATTCTTTGCAATTTTTATTATCTTGTTGCCAAAATAGATCTTTTGTATGATTCTAAATTTTCCAAAGCTATGCCGGTTCCGCGCACAACGCAAAGCAATGAATCATCGGCAACATAAACCGGAACATCAATTGCGCGAGAAAGAAGTTTATCTATATTTCTCAAAAGAGCGCTTCCGCCAGATAAAACAATTCCTTTATCAATAACATCCGCTGATAATTCAGGCGGCGTATTAAAAAGAACAGATTTTACAGCATTGATAATTCCTGTTAATTCATCTTGAATTGCCGCTGTCACATCATCAGAAGTAATAACAATAGTTTTTGGCAATCCAGAAATTGTATCTCTTCCGCGAATTTTCATTTTCATTTTATCTTCTAAAAATAAAGCGGAACCAATTTTAATTTTAATTTCTTCCGCCGTTCGTTCGCCAATGGCCAAATTATATTTTTTTCGAATATATTCAGCAATCGCGCTATCAAATTTATTTCCACCCAAACGCACGGATGTATTAGCTACAATGCCTCCCAAAGAAATAACCGCGATTTCACTTGTTCCTCCGCCCATATCAACAATCATGTGTCCGGAAGCGTTGCCAATGGGAATATTCGCGCCAATAGCGGCGGCAATTGGTTCTTTAATAATATACGCTGCTTTTGCTCCGCCAATAAGCGTAGCGTCAATAACCGCGCGACGTTCAGTTGAAGTAATACCGGCTGGCACGGCAACCATCACCTCTGGTCTGAAAAAATGAATACCGCCCAAAGCTTTGTTAATAAAATATCGCAACATTGCCTCAGTTGTTCTGTAATCGGCAATTACTCCGTCTTTAAGCGGTTTGCAAGCAATAATAGTGTCTGGAGTTCTGCCAAGCATTTCTTTCGCTTCATTTCCTACAGCCAAAACTTTTTTATCAAAAACAGAAATAGCGACCACCGAAGGTTCGTCAATAACAATTCCTCTTCCAGGAACATAAACCAAAGTATTAGCCGTGCCTAAATCAATACCAATTTTTTTTATAAACATAAAAACATTTTAACATTATAACATGATAACATTATAACAAATATAAATGATAAAAAATATAAAACAATAGAAATGAATCAAGAATCAAGAATTAAGAATTAAGAATTAAGAATTAAGAATTAACTAAACTTTGGCAAATTTCTGACTCAATTATCAAATTAACTGTGTGTCATCCCGAGCGAAGTCGTGGATCCCTTAAATTAATTTATAAATAAAGCT
>CAYHOD010000061.1:0-4749 GCA_964358215.1 uncultured Gammaproteobacteria bacterium
AGACAATTAAAATTAACTGTGTCATCCCGAGCGAACGAGCGTAGCGAGTGAGTCGTGGATCCCTTAAACTATAATTTAAAATAAAACTTAAGATAAAAGGATTTCTCCATTTCGCTGCGCTCCAGTCGAAATGACAGTATAAAAGGATTTCTCCATTTCGCTGCGCTCCAGTCGAAATGACAGCATGGAGGGATTTCTCCATTTCGCTCGTCCCGAATAAACTTCGGGACTTGCTTCAGTCGAAATGACAACATGGGCTGAATAAATTTTTTGCCAAAGTTTATTTGCCAAAGTTTGGTAATTTGCTTATTTTGTTTCGGATCCTTCAGGTTTTCAATACTTTTCTTTTGATTTGTCAGAGAGCTGATTAAAAAGACGGTTCTTATATATTAGATTTGTTGTGATATAAAATTTATTATACCATTTCATATGGTATTTTAGCCATTTTTACTTTTAATTTTGTTTTTTAATAGCCCCACGGGGAATTGAACCCCGGTTTTCAGGATGAAAACCTGATGTCCTAACCATTAGACGACAGGGCCAAAATATGTTACAATTTTAGCATATTTAAAAAAAATATCAAATTATGCTTTATTTAAATCGTTTGATTTTTTCGTTTTCGCTGATTTTAATAATTTTTTTTATTTTTTTGGTTTTATTCTGGCCAGAAAAAATAAGTGAAAAAATTTTTATGCAAAAAAAATTTATTCAAACAATAGAAGAAAAAATAAGACCGGCTTATGTTGCTGGACAATTTTATCCAGACCAAAAACAAGAATTAGAAAACATAATTAATGCTTTTTTAAAAAATGCTCAAAAAGAAAAATTTAACCAAAAAATAGAAATCAAAGCTTTAATTGCTCCTCATGCCGGTTATATTTTTTCCGGTCAAGTTGCTGCTTCAGGATATAAACAACTAAAAAATAATTTTAATAAAATATTTTTATTGGCTGACAACCATAACGACCAGGCATTTTATTCTGGGATTTCTATTCCAACAAATTTTACTCATTTTCAAACTCCGTTAGGCAAAATAAAAATATCCAATTTAATAAGTCCCGCATCTTCCTGTGAAACATTAAACACTACAGAGAAAATTTCTTCATATCATTCATTTCCACAACAAGTTGTAAAATATTCTGAAAAGTGCGGGATTAATTCTTTTTCAAAAAATAATTTATTTAAAAATATTTCAAAAGCTCATGAGACCCATGTTATTGAGGTTCAGTTGCCTTTTTTACAAACAGTTCTAATACATTTTGAAATAATTCCTATGATTCTCAGTAATTTAAACGAAAATCAAAGAAAAGAATTGGCTAATTTAATCGTTCAAAATTTAGATTCCAATACTTTAATCATTGCCAGTTCTGATTTATCTCATTTTCACTCTTATGACGAAGCAATAAAATTAGATAAAACTTGCTTAAGAGCGATTACTGATGGAGATATAGAAAAAGTTAAAAATTGTGAAATCTGTGGACCTAGTTCTGTTCTAACTTTAATGGAAATCGCAAAACAAAAAAAATGGAAAATGAAAATGTTAAATTATAAAAATAGCGGCGACATAACCGGAGATAAAAACAGTGTGGTTGGTTATGGTAGCGTTATTTTTTATCAAGAAAAAAAATCCAGCGCCATAGAGGCGCTAGATAAAAAAGAGAAAAAAATGCTTTTGGAAATAGCTCGCAAAAGTATTGAATCGCAAATTAAAGAAAATAAAATTTTTGAACCAAATTTAAATTTAATTTCTCAATATCCAAAATTATTAGAAAAAAAAGGCGCTTTTGTCACTTTGTATAAAAATAAACAATTAAGAGGTTGCATTGGAAATATTTTACCGCAAGAAGAATTATATTTATCTGTTAGAAATAACGCAATTAGCGCGGCAATTTATGATCCAAGATTCTTGCCAATTTTACATGAAGAATTAAATCAAATTGATATTGAAATTTCTGTTTTAGAAATTCCTCAATTAATAAAAGTAAATAATTGGCAAGAATATTTAAATAAAATAACCCCATTAAAAGATGGGGTTATTATCAAATTAGGGTCAAATCAAGCGACTTATTTGCCTCAAGTTTGGGAGCAAATTTCTGAAAAAGAAAATTTTTTAAATAGTCTTTGTCAAAAAGCCGGTTTAAATTATGAATGTTGGAAAGATCCAAAAATTGAAATTTATAAATATCAAGTACAAAAGTTTAACTAATTATACTATCGGAAGTTGAACTTCCGATAGTTAATTTTTTGTAAATTTACACAAAATACACGGGTTCAATCCGTGTATGTTTTTTTTAATACAAAAAATTATAATAAAATTTCCAAAAGTTGTTTTAGGGCGATATTTATTGGAATAATTGAAATTTCTCCATCTCTCATTTGTTGATTGCCTCCATACATAAAATAAGTTTTAGACATAGGATAATCAACAAGAAAAAATTTTAATCCTTTTAACATGTTTCCAGAGATTTTGGCTGTTCGTTTAATTTCAAAAGCTCTTATTCCTCTTTCTCCATATAAAATAAAATCAACTTCTATATTATTAACTGTCCTCCAATAATATATTTTATAGCCTAAATTATAATTTGCATTTATAGCATTAAGTTCTTGAAAAAATAATGTTTCTACACTAGCTCCTTGTATTTCTTCTGGCGCATCCAGTGGACCAGCAGGTCTTAAAGTATTATACACCCCAACATCAAAAAAATAAAATTTAGGATGTTCAATCATCCGCCTTTTTGCTTTTTTAGCAAATACTGGAATTCTAAAAGCTACAAGCAAATCTTCTAATATTGAAAAATAACTTTCCACAACTTTGCGTTCAATAGAACATTCTCTGGCAACTGATGAAATATTAAGAATTGAACCTTGCGAAAAACTTGCTGCTTCAAGAAAACGGGCAAACCCTGCCAAATTTCTAGTTAAACCCTCTTGCTGTATTTCTTCTTCAAGATAAGTTTTTACATAACTTTCAAGATATTTTTTAGGATCTCTTTCAGTATAAACGCAAGGAAGTTGCCCATATTTAAGCGAATGTTCTAAATTAAAATCTTTGCCCAATTCCTTTGCGGTTAATGGATGCATAAAATAAGTGAGAGCGCGACCGGCTAATAAATTTTGCCCTTTTCTTTTTATTTTTCTTGCATTTGAACCGGTTAGTATAAATTTATATTTATATTTTTCAATTAAACGATGAACTTCGTTTAAAAGTTCTGGAATTTTTTGCACTTCGTCTATAATAATCCAATTCTTAAAATTTTTCGGGATTAAATTTTCTAAACGTTGCGGATTAGCTAAAAGATTATTAAAAAACTCTGCTTCCAATAAATCTAAATACATAGCTTTAGAAAAAGCATTTTTTACCCAAGTAGTTTTCCCTGTGCCACGCGGACCAAACAAGAAAAAACTTTTATTTTTTGGCAATTCTATTAATCTGGAATACATACTTCCATTTTATATGTATTTTTGGAATTGTCAACTCCAAAAATACTATTTATAACAAAACAAAAAAATGGACAAAAATTTTCCTTTAAAAAATTTCTGTCCATTTTATGACGATAACTATACTTATTCCTATTTATCAGAAACAACAAAATAATCTATTTTAATTCTTTGTCTTTCTATCTCCATTTTATCTAATATTGAATTCACTTCATTTTGAATCTCATTAAAATTATCATTTTCATTTAAACAACACACGATAATAAATGGCTCGTCTTTTGTAAATTTTTCTCCAAATCCATGCTCGTTAAAAGCGATTGTTATGGCTAACCCTATCCTTTTTTCTGCATTTTTTGGTTGAAACATTGTGAATCTTTCAACTGAAAATGCTGGAGGCAATTCTGTGATTCTTGATGGATAATATTCTTTAACATTATTATAAAAAACCATTCGAGCATTATGATACTCTTTAGGTCTTGCCATTTCTTCATTAAAAATATGTTTGTATTGAATTCCCGCTTTTGTCGCAATATTTTGTATATATTTCATTGCTAATTTATCAGCATCTTCTTGGCTTATATTTGGATTTTTTTTTCTTGCCCATATTAAAGCTGCGCCACATCCAACATGAGTTGTAATAACATCAGCTTTTCTGTTTTTGATAAAGTCTAAAAGCTCTTGTTCTGTTAAAAAAAGAAGTCCTGAACCTGCCAAAGGTATTCTTCCTCCCATTTCTTTCATCCCCTCATCAATACATCCTATTATAATTTCATCTCCTTCTTTTTTATATGCCTCTTCTAAATTTATTTTATTTTCTTTAATATAATCTTCGATAGAATAATCTTTATTACGTAAAAATTTATATTTTTCATTTTGTCTTTCCCATTCTAAATTTTTTATTTGTTCAATTGAATTTTTTTCTGTTTCCATAAAATTAAAATTAATTCTTTTATGTATTTTCATACATCAAAATTTTGAGTCAAACTTAAAGTAAGGTCAAGTTTAATTTAAGTTTTTATCAAATCTTAAATAAACTTATGAATAATGATAATATGTCATTCAGAATCCATAAGTTCAATCATGTAAAAATCTGATTTTTTTCATTATTTTGAAATCATGTTTGGATAAATATTTTCTCTTTCCGCGTTTTGTTTATTTAATTTTCCAATATTTACCATTTAATATCTGATTTTTCATCAATATCAATATTAAACATTTCAGCTGTGTTTATGTCATTAATAACGCGAGACGTTTTTTGTAAGGAAGTTGCTCGAAATCCGTCTATCTTATTTTTGTTAAATCGTTATTAAT
>CAYHOD010000062.1:0-4673 GCA_964358215.1 uncultured Gammaproteobacteria bacterium
AATGAGCTCCGCCTTGCAAATCCAAGCCGAGGTGATATTTTAATTCTTTAAAATAATTTCCAATTTTAATATCTGGTCCTCCCGGCCAAACAACAACGCCAGCTAAACCAGATAGAATTAAAATACTAAAAAATATTAACCAAGTTTTTTTTCTTATAGACACAATGAATTAAATTAAAAAATAAAAATGCAAAAATAAATAAAATTTGCAATTTGCAATTTGCAATTACTATAAACTATTTTTCAAAAATTGTAAATTTATTGTACAAGATGAGTACATCCGGTAACACTTTTGAAAATTCTAACGGTGTTTTGTAATTTAAAGATTTATGCGGTCTTCTAAAATTATATTCAATCAACCATTCAGTCAAATTTTCATTAAATATTGTTGTTTCAGAATTAAAATTTCCTAAATCAATGAATTCGGTTTGCAATGTTTGATTAAATCTTTCACAGTTTGCATTGTCTTGACAATCGGAAGTCCGACTTCCGATATTTTATTTTCAAACACAATGTCAAGCTACAAATCTGGACGATCGTCACAAACCGCAGCTCAATGAAATTTTGATCAAGCTGCTTCACTGTCGGAAGTCCGACTTCCGATATTTTATTTTTTCATGCAACGCATTTTGCGAAGCAAAATACAAATTCCGTCGGCCGCCGAATTTCGTGCCAATGAAGTTGGCGCGGCGGAAACTTATTTTTCTAATTTATTAATGTAATGAGGGAAAACTTGTCTGAAAATATCCATTTGCGAAATCGCCCATTGAATAAGTTCGTTGATTTGCTCATTTGCTAATTTTTTGATTGGTGCTGGCATTTTTTTATAAACAGCAATACGCGATGCTCGCTTTTCCGGTAGTTCCTCCCAGTTCAAATTAGGTATTTTACTATCGATCTCTTTTTGATACTGCTTTAATTCAGCAAAATATGTCTTTATTTCATTCTTATCTTTTGTATCTATAAAAAGTTCTATACTGAAGCGGTTATCCCCGCGAAACGCCCAAACAAAAGTGAAACCTGTTCTACCGGCACCAAATGAAAGCCAACTGTTCGGCCGTGCGGTTAAGTGGCGCCATTCGGGTTTAACTTTTTCATATTCGGCAACTAAACGCGTAAAAATTTGTAGATATTTTTGGTGTCTTTCATCAATTTGCTCTGTTGCTTGTTTAACTTCTTTACTCCATGTGTTTGGTTCAATAACTAATCTAAAATTCAAAGCTGGCTTGCTCTCGTCTATGGCAATCGCCGAAACCTCTACCCCGAAAAATGATATTTCGCTTGCGTTTTCATTTAACCACTCAAGTGCTTTTTGATGTTCTTCTCTAATTTTTTTAGCTACCCAAACAACATACTTTGCTCCAACGCCAGAGGCATAAGTAATAATTTGACCAAGATGTGTATGATCGGTTTGAGCTAATTGATTCTCAATAATAACTTTGTCTTCGGAATTGGCCTCTGTGCCAATTAAATCACAACTAAAATTCCCAACTCCGCCCTCTCGTTTTACATCAATAATCTCAATGCCAATAACTTCGGAAAGTTCATCAATATTATTTTCCAACCAAGGCGTAAAATCAGAGGCTTCATTTTGAAATACCTGCCTTAAATCAACCTTTTTTATTTTACCGAGATTCTTTTTCATAAAATTAAAGATTAGATGAATATTGTAATGACTTTATGTAATTTTCCATAAATTCCCAATCGGGACTTCCATTTTTTGAGGGCAGTTTAATGTTTCCTTTTCCCATTCTGTCTTGGCTACATTTTCTGCCATAGTTATACCGATATTGTTCTTGATTGATTATAGCAACCAGAAACATAGCAATATATTTATTCATCGTAAATTTCGGAATAAGTTTTTCCACATGATCGCTTGCCGAAAAATTGTAGGACTGATATGAACAATAGCCCAACACCGCACTATCAACCGTGAGCACCCCGCCGTCTTCGGTATAAAAATTATAAAAACCCTCTACACCGTTATTTGTAGCTTGAGTGGTTACATATGGGTAATTGCCACGCCCATATTCCTCAAGCTCTAAAACCGGTGTAGTTTTGCTGCCAGTAATATTAAATATTTTAGTAAATTGAAAAAGTTTCCATTTTTTTATATCCAGATCAAGCCGCATTGGAAGCATTTTTTTATCAGAAGGAACAGAAATTTTATTAAATGTTATTTCCCTAAAATTATCGGGCATTTCAGCCGGAAGTAAAATATCTTTTAGTGTTTTATTGGCCGCTCTGCCGTAATTATATTTATATTTATTTGCCCTAATACAAAAAGCGTAAAATATCATTTCCTCTTTACTCATTTTCCTGTTGGGAAGTAGGTAGTACAAATCCCGACCGCTATAATATTCCTTATCCTGATAAAAGGAAGACAAGACAGAGCCACTTACCGCAACAGAAATTGTGTGTGCGGGATTTGGTGGGACATCCGCCATTCTTTTGACATATGCCGATACACCGTTATTGGCTTCTGTTCTTGAAACAAAACGGATACTATTTTCATTGTTTTTTCTACATTCTTCGACATTCACCAACTCAAGATTAACACCATAAACAGGCGTAAATAATTCTTTTAATGGAATGAGTTTATTTATCATCTTTCAAAAATAATTCATTAAACAAAATATATTCTTTTATAGTCTTCAAAAAATCTTCTTGTGTCAGTTTTGAGTAATCCGTTTCCATATATGCCTCGGCGCACCACTCGTCTTTTGCGCCGACAATTTCATTTACACTCAAGCCGGCGATATTTTCTTTGTTCATATACGCGCGTATCCAATTTTCTTTTATTGGTTCCCATTTCCCATAAAGGTCTGTTCGTCCCTCTATTTTTCTTTTAACAAATCCGTCATCTTTGAAATATCCAAAAAATGTTTTTTTGTTCTTCGGGTGAGGCCTTTTTGCTGTAAAAACCATTATGCAGGATACAACGCCGACATTAGAATTAAAAAATAACTCATTCGGCATAGAAAGAACTGCCTCTAATGTGTGTTGTTCCAATAACTTTTTTTTTAATTCAAAAATTTTTCCTGATTGCGCTAAAGCAGATTGCATAGGCATAATAGCGGCTAATTTTCCACCCTGCTCAAGACATTCCAAGTTATTAAGGACAAACTCTAACTCTTCAGTGTCTTTTTTCTTATCCGCTTTATATGGCGGATTTAATAAACCAACGGTCGGATTATAAGTTTTTACTTTTTTAATAATTTCCGAATCAAAACAATCTCCATTTAAGATGCTCGTTTTGCCGTCCTGATGGATAAACATGTTTGAACAGGCCAATGTGAATATTTTTGATTGATATTCTGTTCCTACGATTTGGCGTTGCTTAATGTTGTTAATTTTTTCTTGGTCGTCTTTGGTGTCTTTAATCATCAGCTTCATCGCGCTAATTAAGAATCCGCCGGTACCGGCGCAATTATCATACACAACGCTATTTTTATTTACTTCCGACAACTCCGCCATAAACTCCGTAATATGAGGCGGAGTAAGAACTATACCAAGCCCTTTATCGCTATTGGCATAGCGCAAAAATTCAATATAAAGCTGACCTAAAACATCAAAATATTTATGGGTGCGAATAAACGAATTTACATTATCGTTTATGTCGGTGATTATTTCTCTCAAAACGCCAGGGACTGCTGAAAGAGATTTATCCGTTTTTATAAATTCAAAAGATGATTTTACTGCTTTTAGCTTTTGTTCTTGGATGCCTGAGTTTTTAAATTGGAGTTCAGCAGTATCGGCTAAAAATTTAGCGAGGTCTTCGGGTTTTGAATAGTCTTTATAAGATTTTAGGAATGCCGGACTTTCAAGCGCAATTAAAATACAACCTATCAATACGCTTCTATCGCTTTCAAGAATTTTATAGCCATGCAATTTATCGTTTAACTCTTTTGAAAATGATAAAAGTTTGTCATAATCTTGCCTAAATTTTTCCGGACTTTTTATATAACCATTTAAATAATCACCGACCGGTAATAACTTTGATGAAAATTTTTCAACCGCCCTTTTATCGCCTTTTAATTGTAAAAAATGAGAAACTTTTAATTCACGCTCGTTTTCTCCACTAACCCCTATTGATATAACATCAAATTCGCGAGCAAGATAAGATGAATAGAGTAATACTCCGTCAACGGCATAATCTTTTGGCTGATTTTGGCTCTTGCTTTCATGTTTTGTTATATCGGCCTTGCATTCTATGACAATCAATAAATCAGGATTATTTTTATACTGAATAATAAACTCCGGATAACCTTGGCCAGCACCACTTTTTGAAGCGGCAGAAAGTAATTTTGCAATTCGTGGATTATCGGACTTTTTTTCCTCAAAAACAATGTCATCAAAATACTTTCGGAAATGATCTCTAACGATTATTTCAGTTTTACTTTCGTTTTTACCTAGTTTAGACATATATTTATTTTACTTTGTTAAATCTTCCAAGCCAACGCCTAACGCTTTGGCGATTTTTTGGACAGTATCAATAGTCGGGCTTTGTATTGTACAAGATGAGTACATGGGTAACACTTTTGAAAATTCTAACGGTGTTTTGTAATTTAAAGATTTATGCGACCTTCTAAAATTATATTCAATCAACCATTTGGTTAAATTTTCATTATTTAAAATTTTTTGCAAAATATTTTCAGCTTTTTGTTTGGCTA
>CAYHOD010000063.1:0-4361 GCA_964358215.1 uncultured Gammaproteobacteria bacterium
TATTAATTTAATTACTGATTACGAGTTACGAGTTACGAGTTACTTTTATTTATTTTGATTTTTGATTTTTACATTTTGATTTTTTATCATTGGAATTTGATTAGAAATTAGAGGTAATTATTTCTCTGCGGGAGATCTGCCGAAGACAGAGAATAATCAGAAATTATTAAAAAAGTATTTTTTATTTTTTATTTATTTTTTATGCCAAAAAGAACTTTTCAGCCCAAAAAAAGAAAAAGGGCAAAAGTGCACGGTTTTCGCAAGCGCATGGCGACAAAAGATGGTAGAGATGTTTTAAAAAGGAGAAGAATTAAAAAAAGAAAAAAACTTAGCGCGTAAAGCGTAAAATGAATTTATTTTGTTTTAATAGTTTTTTTAAAATTTCAAAATGCGCTTTTTTTGCTTCGCGCGCTTTTTTAAGCGTGCCATGAATTTGTTTTTCAGTAAATCCGCGGGAAATTAATTTTTCTTTATACCCCTTGTTAAAAGTTTTTATAATAACACAATCATGATGGAAAAAGCGCAAACAAAGAGTAAGGCCGACAATGCGAAATAATTTTTGAAAATTTATTTTATTTTTTATTTTTTGAAAATAAGTTTTTAAAAAATCTTGCTGCCATTTCGGATTCCTAAAAGCATTCATCCAAATAAAAATTAAATCAAATGCCTGATTATTTAAATGAACTAATTCCCAATCTATAATTACTAATTGATTATTTGAAATTAAAATATTATTTGGATAAAGATCTCCGTGCGTTAACCAATTTGCGTTTCTATTTAATAAAATTTTATTTTTTTCAAAAAGTTGTTTTATTTTTTTTAATTCTCGAGGGATTTCTTTTTGAAGAATTTCAGTATAAAAATAATAATCAAAATCAGCTTTATACCAATGATAATTATGGGAATGTAATTGCATTGTTTTTTTAATTTTAAAAGTATTTTTTTGCAAAGAAAAAAGCTTTAAAGCAAAATCTTGAGGAGAACATTTATCTAAAAATTCTTTTGTCATTCCAGAATCAACATCCATAAATCCAGCAAAATTTTCTTCATAACATTCTCTATAAAACCATATATAACCTTGTTTATCCCGCCCGCTTTTTATTATTCCCGGAGTAATAAAATGAGGGTTTTTTGAAGAAATAATGGGGCTTATGTTTTTATTAAATTCAATTTCTTTTTTCAAGGCAAGAAAAAGTTCATCGGTATTCTGAAATCTAGCTTTAAAAAAATATTTTTTGCCTTGTTTATCAGCACAAATAGGCATAAAAAAACGTTTTGTGTTTTGTATATTTTTTTCAACAGTAAAATTTTTATCCAAAATAGATAATTTTAATTGCTTTAATGTTTCAGTAATTTTTTGTTTAGCTTGTGGAATAATGGAATATTGATACATACTTAAAAAGTCAAAAGTCAAAAGTCAAAAGTCAAAAGTCAAAAGTCAAAAGTCAAAAGTCAAAACATAAGAAACTATTCTTCATCCCATGACAAAACTTCAAATTCATTTTTTTTAGGAAAATATGGAGGAGGAGCATAAATTAAATTTGAATCATATGTGGTATAAGTATTTCTATAACCAGAAATAGTATTATTCCCATTAACCCAGGACCATGTCCATATTTGATTAGAAATAACGCTTCCGTAAGTGGTTATTTGATTTTTAACGCTTGAACCCGCCGGATGATAATAATAACTTTGCGTTGCTCCATATTGCGCTAAAAGCACTCCGTTAATTTCCAAAACATCAGGAGAAAATTTAGGAATAACAATATCTTTTTGAGCAATAATTCCTATTGTGTCAGAACCATCTTTATTATTATAAACTAAATTTCCATTAATGATAGCTGATTTATAAGTTGCTGAATTTTCAGGAAAAGATCCAACTCCAAGAGTAACTCTGCCCTCAATTATACCTTCAACCCACACAGTATCTTCCACAAAAATTAAACCATTGGAAGGAATGGTGTAATTTTGAAGAAAAGTTTTCGTTCCAATATCAACTGAGCCCTTAACATAACCGCTATAAGTTGTTTTATACCAATAAGGAGAAGCGAGTCCTGTTACTTTATAAACATCAAAAGTTCCATTAGATTTAAAGTAAAGATGATATCCATAAGAACCAGAGGAAGAAAAATAAACGCCTTGATCTTGGGCGTCTGTTTTAATTTTTGATAAATCAGTTGTAATAATATTAAAATCAACCAGTGGAACTGGAAATTTCCAAAAAGTTTGAGGTCCTCCAATTCCCCAAACTCCTGGTTTTTCTTCGTTATTACAGCCATGAACAGGGGTGCAAATATATGTTTCTTTGGCTGAACTAATAATAGAATCGCAAGTTCCATCAAGCCGAATGCCGCCATTTGAATGTAGTTTCCCTTTGACATGTTCTGTGTCTCCAAACCACGTATTATTATTAATTAAAAAACTATATTCTGCGTAAGAAGGAATTCCAACCAGAGAAATAATTTTCCTTTTTAAATTTGGATTTGAATTTGAATAGCCAGTAGATTTGATGGTAACCATCGTAGATCCTGATGGAGGCGGATCTATTTCTAAAGAGAATTGACCTAAAATATTTCCGTTTATATCTTTATAATCATGAATATAAGGGCCTGAATTTCCTGTACCATCTTGATAATCATCGTTATCATGAGCTAAATGCCAACGATAATATTCAATTCCAGCTTCAGCAATCTGAAAAGACAATTCTTTTTCTTGGGCTTGATTAGATGCTTTTATTTGTAACGCGCTCCATTGTAAAATTGTTAGACCAAAAATTGTTAAAATAGCCACAAAAACAATGATTAAAACCAGACTAACTCCTTTTTGATTTTTTTGAAACATAGAAAAACAATTAAATTAACAAACAACAATTAAATGAAAATTTGCGATTTAAAATTCTCAATTTACAATCTAATAGTTTTCTTTTAAATTTCTTAAATTCACTTGCGACTCTATAATAAAATCTGATGGAGGTTTGTTGGGATCAACATTAACTCTTAATAAAACTTTAATTAATTTTACTTGTGTAACATCAATCGGATAAGTTAATGGCGAGCCGGTTCCATTATAATTTTCGTCATAATAATAAAAAATACTCTCATCTTGATTGGAAATATATTTAGTTACACTGGTAATTGTTTCATTAACTGGATTATATTCTATTGGATTATCTGAGGGAATAATAACACCTTTTTTTAATTCTCCGTTGTCTATAAAATAGCGTATTCTTTCTATTTTGGAATCTGCATTACTGTCGCCATAAAAAATAATTAATTGATTTTGAGCATCTTCAAGAGGAAAACTTCCTGTTTCAGACGCTTCAGCTATGTTTCTTAATTCTTTGATCATTATTTGAATTGCTGCTTGTCCATCTTTTTGCGCTTCGGCTATTTGTGAAGTTTCTTTCCAAGATTTGTAATTTTGAACAATAAAATCCATTAAAATTATTATTATAATAGCAAAAATGCCGATAGCCACACTAATTTCAACAAAAGTAAATCCTTTATTGGTTCGTAGCTTGTTCGTCTCGCTTCGCGGGCAAAGCGGATAGGTTCTTAGTTTGTTAGGCATAAAATAGTTTTTAATGTCAATTCCCAATAATAACTTTTCAATCAATATTAAATAATAAAATGTCAAAATTGCAAAATGCAAAAAGTAAAATGGGTAACTCGTAACTCGTAATCAGTAATAAAAAATCAAGATGCAAAAAGTAAAATGGGTAACTCGTAACTCGTAATCAGTAATTAAATTAATAATTTGCCTTTGGCAAATTATAGTTACGAGTTACGGATTACAGATTACTCTTAGTTAATTGTCATTTTGCATTTTTGACATTAGGAGTTTGTCATTGATTTGACATTTGAATTTTGAGTTTTTATTTTAACACAACATGGATTGAAGAACAAGAAGCGCTAATGTAATCAATGCAAAAGATGAAATACATAGCAACTTGCTATTGTCCGGAATTTTTAAAATATGCTAAAATATAAAAATAAGACTTTTTAAATTAAAAGTTTTTCATTTCATTTGAAGAAGCTTTGCTTTTAGAAAATGGTTCTGATCAAAAAAATTTATGGGGTTTAAATAATGCCCTCGAGAGGAATCGAACCTCTATTTAGAGCTTAGGAGTCTCTTGTTCTATCCATTGAACTACAAGGGCGAAAAAAAGTAAAAAGTAAAAATGCAAAAGGAAAAACAAAAAAATAATTAATTTTAATATCAAAAGTCTCTGCCTACGGCAGATCTGCCGAAGGCAGAAAAAATCAAAAGTTCAAGTTAAAAGTTAAATGATAAAGTAACCAGTAATAAAAAAGTAAAAAGTAAAAATGCAAAAGGAAAAACAAAAAAATAATTAATTTTAA
>CAYHOD010000063.1:4461-4597 GCA_964358215.1 uncultured Gammaproteobacteria bacterium
TATCAAAAGTCAAATAATAAAGTAACCAGTAATAAAAAAGTAAAAAGTAAAAAGTAAAAATAACAATGTGATTGTGTCATCCCGAGCGAAGTCGACTCAATTATAAATTAACTGTGTCATTCCGAGCGAAGTCGAG
>CAYHOD010000064.1:0-4430 GCA_964358215.1 uncultured Gammaproteobacteria bacterium
ATGCTAGCAAATTTAAAAAAATATTTTTTTGTTTAAAAATTTAACATAATATTTTTAACTTAAAATATTTATATATTTTTTTTAAATTTATGGATAAAAAAATTTTTGATAATTTTTTTGAGTTATATTCAGAAAATGTAGACAATGCCGATAAAAATAGTTATTTTTGGAAATTGTCAGACAAAATTATTTTAGAAATTATAAAAAAAGAAATTTTAAATATTGCAAATAAAGACTCTATCATATTTGATGCTGGAGGCGGTTCTGGTTGTTGGACAGTAAAAATGTCTAATAAATTAAAAGCTAATTTTGTCATTTATGATAGATCAGAACATATGCTTAAAAAAGCAAAAATTAATATTAAGCATGCTAATTTACAAAATAAAGTTAAAATAATTTGTGGAGATTTAATCAATATTAAAAAATATAAGACTGGTGCAGTTGATTTTATTGTTTCTATATATAGTCCAATATCATTTGTATATGATTATCAAAAAGCATTTTCTGAAATGTATAGGATTTTAAAACCAGGAGGCAAAATTATTATTATGGCTCATGGTTTTTATAATGCACTTTATTCTAAGATAAATAATTATTTTGCTTCTGTTATAGAATTAAATAATTTATCAAAAAAACATATTGTAAAATGGTCTAAATCTGTACCAGATTTAATTACATATTCAAAAGAGAGTATATCTAAAGAATTAATTAGAGCTGGATTTCTTATAGAAAATAATTTTGGCATACCTGTTTTTGTTCAGCCAGGTTTAGAAGATTTTGATTCAACAAATAAAAGTATTAGTAAAATATCTGAATATCTGAGAGATAAAGAAATATTTAATTTTATTTTTAATCTTGAGATGAAATATAATTCATTACCAGAAGTGATAAATAGGGGAATGAATATATTTATATTAGCTAAAAAATAAATATATGTTAGAAAGTTTTTCAAAAACGTCACTAATTGTAGAAAAAGCGCTGAAAGGTTTAGATGATCCAAAATTGTTAGATTCTCTTCAATCTGCTAAAGGAGAAGTGCTTCAAGCTTTATTAATGCATGTTTTTGAAAATAGAGTTAAAAATATGACTCCAAAAGATATTTTACGTCAAGCAAAAGAAAGTAGATTTGTTGCGCCAAGTCCAGTATCTCAAAGAGATTTAGTTGAGTTTGATAATATAGCATTTAATATTTTATCTAAAGATACAAAAGATTTGGAACTTTCACCAGTCGGGCCTTTAGGCACTACTTCAATATTATCAAAAATAAGCCAAAAAAATATCGTTGCTACTTCTAGAAATAATGAAGTAGTTTCAGATGCTTCTTTGTTATTAGCTATAGAATATGAAAAAAGAAGAAAATCTAATTTTGTAGGTGAACAGCATTTTTTTACAAGTCAAAGGATTTTAAGGGCACAGAAATTTGATATTGAAGGTTTTACCCCACATTTTAAAGCTTTATTTATGTTATCAGCAGATAAATTTTTAGGAAGATGGGAAATTATTTCAAATTTTTTAGAGAGACATATTGAATATTATTTATCTTTGATTAGAGAACTTATAAAATTTAGCAAGTATGAAATACAGGATATAAAAGTTTCAATCTCAAATTTAATAATTTTAGAAAAGATTATTAAATATTTTAAATTAGATAGAAATATAATAATGAGAAATACTCAGACTAGAAATTTTAATTTATTTAAAGGCAATAACATAGATTTACCATCTAACGTAGACAGTATTTCGGATTTAAAAGAAATAGATTTAGAAAAACTTGATATAAAAAGAGCTTGTGATTTTATGTTTAGAAATACAAAAGATATAATAGATCGTCTAAAACTAAAATTTCCAGAAATACATTTCGATTATGATTTAAGTAGGGTGGCTGGCATAGGATATTATGATCATTTATGCATAAAGATTGCTGCTAAAAATTCTAAAGGAGAATTATATCCTTTGTGTGATGGTGGTTTTACAGATTGGACTAGACAATTGCTTCATTCAGAAAAAGAAATTTGTTTTACGAGTGGTTTTGGTTCAGAATTATTTATAAATAAGTTTAAAAAATAAATTAGATAGAATTTGTAAAAAAGTTATTTTTTATAAAATATTTATGGAAATAATAAATCCAAAAAAATTAAAAAAAGGTGATATTGTAAGTATAATATCACCATCTGCTGGTCTTGCTCCTTTTGTTATGCATAGAATAGAAAGGGCTAAAAAAAATTTAGAAGATATAGGATTAAAAATTATTTTTGAAAAAAATTCTTTAAATAATTTAAACTATGTGTCAGCTTCTGTAAAGGATAGAGTTTCAGATATACATTCCGCTTTTAAAAATAAAAAAGTCAAAGCAATTATTTGTAGTATAGGTGGTAATCATTCTAATCAACTTTTAAAATACATTGATTGGAAAATAATAAAAAATAATCCTAAAATTTTTCTTGGATATTCAGATATTACAGTTTTGCATCTTGCGATTAGAAAAAAAACTGGTCTAAGAACTTTTTATGGTCCATGTTTCCTTACGGAATTAGGAGAATATCCAGACATTGATAAATATAATAAAAAATATTTTATTAAAACTTTAATGGAAGGTAATTTGAGCAATATTTTTCATTCTAAAGGATGGACAGAGGAATTTTTAAATTGGTTTACAAAAGATGATGAAAAAAGAAAGAGGATATATATTAAAAATAATGGTTTTGAATGGTGGAGAAAAGGTAAGGCAGAAGGAGAAATAATTGGTGGTGCCATACCATCTATAAATCATTTATCTGGTACAGAATATTGGAATGATTTTAAGGATAAAATATTATTTATAGATCTTCCAGAAGGGAATAAACTTGGTAAAGGAATTTCTGTCGCAGATATAGATACATATTTAACTGATTTAAATAATCTTAACGTTTTTGATAATATAAAAGCTTTGATAATTGGTAGGGCATATGGGCAAACAGATAAAGATCTTAAAAGTATAAGAGATATATTTATAAATATTACAAGATGTAAAAAATATCCAATACTTTATGGAGTAGATATAGGACACACTACGCCAATGATTACTTTGCCTATTGGCGTTTTAGTAAATATTGATAGTGCAAAAAATTCATTTAAAGTCAAAAGTAAATTTATTGATTAATAAAAATATGCAAAGAAAATATTTTTTAAAATATATAAAAAACAGCGAAGCTTTATTTAGTCAAGAAAAGAAAAATAATTTTAAATTACCAAAATATAATCCAAATACACACTATAAAGAAATTAGTAATTCTAAATATTATAAAGCATTATTAGTTTTTAGAAATAACATTAAATTGGCTTGTGATTTTTATTGGTCACAAATAGAAAATGCTTACAACGTTGATCTTTTTATGCTAACCTCTAGTGTTTCTTCTCCTATAGGTTTAGGTTCAGATAGTGAAGTAATTAAAATTAATTTTGGAAACTTTGAAACATTTTTAGTAGATAGTTCACAATTTGGTTTTGAACCTATTTTATTGAATGGCATAAACAAAGTTTATTGTTATTTACCTTCAATGAGAGGTGAAAATCCTGATAAAAGACATCTTAATCAATTTTATCATTGTGAAGTTGAGATAAAGGGTGATATAAAAAAACTTTTGTTTATGATGGAAAATTTTGTTAAGTTTTTATCTGAAGTTTCTTTAAATATGCCAAATTTAATATATTTTTTATCTAAAAATCCAAAATTATCTATTAAATATTTAAAAAATATAATTAATTCTAAAAAATTTTATCAGATAGAATTTGATGAAGCAGTAAAACTTTTAGAGGAAAATGGTTTTAAAAATTATATTAATTATACTACTTCCGGTAGAGATATTAACAATAAAGGAGAGTTGGAGCTTTTAAAAATACTTAAAATAAAATCCCCAATTTGGATAAAAAATTTTGATAGAGATAGGGTGGCTTTTTATCAAAAACCACATCCAAATAATTTAAATAAAGTTATAAATTGTGATCTTTTATTTCCACAAATAATAAAAGGATCTTTTTGTGGAGAGATAATTGGATCAGGGCAAAGACAAGATAATTGTAAGGAGATGTTAGAATCTTTAAATAGACAGGCAATAAATTCTGGCCCATATCAATGGTATATAGATATAAGAAAAAATAAAAAATATTCCATTACATCTGGTTTTGGGTTGGGGGTAGAAAGATTTATAACTTGGCTTTTATGTAGAGATGATATTAAAGATGTAATTTTTTATCCAAGATTAAAAAATATTATTACTTATCCTTAATTTATATAGAATATGAGTGTTACTGATGTATCTCATTTTTGCAGACATTTTATTTATGTGAATAGATTAGTGGTTGTTATTTTTAATTTAATTTATTTTTATGTTTAAATTATTATTTATTGGAGACATTGTTGGAAAAATTGGACGGGCTGGAGTGAGACAGCT
>CAYHOD010000065.1:0-4328 GCA_964358215.1 uncultured Gammaproteobacteria bacterium
TGTTCTTTTTTATTTAGCTCAACTTTTTGTTGGCATAACAATTGGAACAATTATAATTCAAAAAATTAGAAAACCAAAAGAAACAATGGAGTTGCAACAAAAAAATAATTTAATTTGGTCAATGATTTTAGGAATAATTATTTTAATAATTTTAACGAACATTCCATATTTTGGCTGGATTTTTAAATTAATAATTATTTGGCTTGGATTTGGAGGAATAATTGAAAGTGTAAAATGTAAAGCGAAAACGTCAAATGATAAAATATGCACAATGATCAATTAAAAATTTTATTTAGAAAATTTTTGCTTATTTTATATGTTTTTAAAATCAATAAAACAATTTTTTTTGAAAAATAAATTGCAAAAAATATTAAAAAAATATCCGATTGTTTTTGCTTATGTGTTTGGTTCTTTTGCAAAAGAAAAATCAGGACCTTTAAGCGATTTTGATATTGCTGTTTTTGTTGATCTAAAAATTTCAGAAGAAAAAAGAGATAAAATTCGCTTTGATATTAAAGATGATATTGAAAAAATTTTAAGAAATGCCGATGTTGTAACATTAAACAACGCTGAACCATTTCTAGAAAAAGAGGTTGTTTATAATGGAAAAGTTTTATATACTAAGGATGACAATGCGCGAAAACATTATGAAGCTGATGTTATTGGAAGATGGCTTGATTGGGAATGGTATGACAAACAATTTATTCAATCAATTAAAAAAAATTTTGGGAAACCAATTAAACCCTATTTATATTAATTTATCATATCGGAAAGTGAATATTAATTATAAATGTTTAAAAATTATATCATTAAAAATTACAAAATTATCTCCCTTCGGGAGATCTGCCGTAGGCAGAAAAATTATTTAAAAATTATCTCCCTTCGGGAGATCTGCCGTAGGCAGAAAAATTACAAAATTTTTCTTAAAATTTTGCTTATTTTATTCGCCTCGCTTTGCGGGCAAAGCTGGTCAATAATAAAATATGAACAACGATCAGTTAAAAATTTTATTTGTTGCTGGAGAAATTACCCCAATGGCTAAAGTTGGCGGATTGGCGGATGTTATTGGCGCTTTGCCTAAAGCGCTAAAAAAATTTGGAGTTGATGTAAAAATTATTATTCCTAAATATGGAATAATTGATGAAAAAAAATATCCTTTAAAAAAAATTGCTAGCAATATAAAAATTCCTTTTTATAATCAAGAAGAATTAATTAATGTTTATTCAACTTTTTTGCCAGAAACTCAAAATCAAATAGAAATTTATTTAATTGAAAATTTAAAATATTTAAGTCATGGTGAGATTTATTTTACTCCTGACGCCTCTTCTTCTGGCGCGTTAAACGAATGTCAGCGATTTAATTTTTTTACAAAATGCGTCGCTGATTTTTTTTTAAATAAAAAAATAAATTGGCAACCAAATATTTTCCATTGCCACGATTGGCACACTGGATTTTTACCATTATTAACAAAAATCCAATCTTCTGACAAACAAATAAAAACTTTATTTACTATTCATAATCTTGCTTATCAAGGAAAATATAATCCTAAAGAAATTTTTAAAATGTTTAATTTAAAAGAAGAAAATTGGCCAACTTTAAAAAAAAGAACAAAAAATCAATTTGAAGATTTAAATGCTGTTCAACAAGCTATTTTAAACGCTGATTTAATTAATACGGTTAGCCCAACTTATTCTCAAGAAATTTTAACTAAAGAATTTGGCGAAGGATTGGAAAATGATTTAAAACAAAGAAAGAATGCTATTTTTGGCATTCTTAATGGAATTGATACAACTTTTTTTAATCCAGCGACAGATTTAAATTTAATAAAAAATTATGGATTAAAAATGTCTAACGAACAGTTATTTGAAAATAAACAAGAGAACAAAAGCTATCTTCAAAAAATTTGTACTTTTAAAATTGATTCAAAAATTCCACTGATTGGTTTAATTTCAAGAATAGCTGATCAAAAGGGATTTGATTTGATTATTAAAATTTTTGATCAATTAATGGAACAGAATTTACAATTTGTTTTATTGGGTGCTGGCGATCTAAAAATAGAAAAAAAGTTAGCAGTATTAGCTTTAAAATATTCAGACAAATTTTCTTGCAATTTTAAATTTGACGCAAAGTTAGCTCAACAAATTTATGCTGGATCAGATATATTCTTAATGCCTTCTCATTTTGAACCATGCGGATTAGGTCAATTAATTGCCATGAGATATGGAACTATCCCAATTGTTAGAAAAACTGGCGGCTTAGCCGATACTGTAAAAAATTACGAGTTACGAGTTACGGGTTACAACTTGGGTATTGGTTTTGTTTTTGAAAAATACGATGCAAATAAAATGTTAAATTCTATTAACAAAGCTCTTAAAATTTATAAAAATAAAAAAGAATGGAAAAAAATTATAATTCATGATATGAAACAAAATTTTTCTTGGGAATGTTCGGCTAAAAAATATTTAAAATTATATCAACGCTTATTAAGATAAAACATTTTTCATATTATTATTTTGACAATAATTTAATCACTTCTTCATCGCTGACTTGCGAAAATTTTTTATTTAGTTCGAACATTTTTCGTCGCCGCAGGCGACAAAAGCAAGCCCTTGTAATTTGCGGCTCGCCTGTGAGGCTCGCCGCGTTCTTTTACAATTTTCTCCCTGTGGGAGATCTCCCGAAGGGATGACAAGTTTTTCTTTCGAAGACGAAGTAAGGACTAAATGGACATTGACTCAGCGTGCAAGGTGAAATTTTTGTTCTTATAATAATGCCTGCGTAATTGACCACAACTTGCTTTAATATCTAGACCATCTCCCACAAATTCAATAACTTTAATTCCAGAATCTTCTAATATAGTTTTAAATTTATTGAATCGATTTTCACTACTCGGTTTATATTTACCAAATTCATTTAACACTATTAATTTCACAATGAGATTTTTGCGATCGCGATGTAAAAGTTTTACCAAATCATGGGCATTCTTGTCTGAATCATTGATACCGTTAATAAGCATGTAATTAATCTTCACTGACTCACCTTTTATTTTTGAATAATATTTCATGGCTTCCAAAGCTTTCTGTATTGATTTTGAGCCGGGCATAATTTTTTTGCGCAACTGTTCTGTCGACGCATGTAAAGAAAGTTGAATCTTTACTTTAATATTAAAATTTTCATTTGCGAACCTCCTTATTTTTAATGGAAATATTCCCGATGTAGCTATTGTAGCTTGTTTTACTCCTTTATATTTTGAAGAAATATTTTTTATCGAACATACAACGTTATCATAATTCAGAAATGGTTCGCCCATTCCCATATAAGATAGCAGTATTGGTTTTGATGTGTTTCTTTTACCGATTTTACTCTTTAATACGTTGATGATTTATTGGGAGATTTCTTTACATGTAAGATTTCTAATAAAACACAGCTTGGGGTTTATTACATCAATTAATTTTGTTGTTGCGCAAAAAACGCATCCCATTGGACAACCTATCTGTGTGGAGATGCAAACAATATTTTCTTCTAAATCAAAGTAACTGGTTTCTATAATATGGTAGTCCTTTGTTTGTTGTAGAAATTTTGTAGTTTTTCCATCTTTTGATTGTATTTGTTTAATGATTTTCATGGCGTTAAAAATTTTCTTTTACAAAATGTGATTTGAATTGATATTTTTTCTAGTTCCGAACCCTGAACGAAATCCGAACTTTTTTTAGCGAAAATCCGAACGTTGAATTTTGAAAAACTTTTACGCTCTGGCGAGGCGAGAAGGAAAAGGAGTTGTAAAAAAAGGAATTCCCGTCCTACTCTCGCTTTTCCGCTGCCGCCAAATTTTGTGCCAACTTCGTTGACGCGCCGTCTATTATTTTCCTGATTTGGTTCGGTTGTCTTGTTTGCACAACATCTGGCAATTTTTTATGATTGTTTTTCCGCCTTCATGCCAAAATTTTAAATGATCAGCTTCCATTTCTTTTATTTCAAAATGTTTTTGCATTTTTTACAAATGCTTTTTTGCCTTTCATATGTTTCACGCTTTATCTTATTGTTGGAAACACGAATATTTAAAAATTTTCCATTTTTTGTCGTGGCCATATGACAATGTCATAGTTAAACAAAATAATAAAAATTATAAATTTCGGAAGTCGAACTTCCGAAATTTATTTTGCTTTGACAATTCATTTTTTAGATTTTGCAAATTTTTCTTTTACTTTCTTTTCTATTTTTTCCCCCACAATCTTAATCGCTTCCAAATAAGATTTCTCTACCTCACTTAAATTTTTTGCTTTGTATTTGTGATATTCCGTGCTAACTTTTTCTGTGGCTTTCTCGTG
>CAYHOD010000066.1:0-4280 GCA_964358215.1 uncultured Gammaproteobacteria bacterium
TTTAAAAATTTTAACTTTTAACTTGAATTTTTTACTTTTGATTTTTTACTTTTTACTTTTTAAGATTTCTCCATTTCGCTCGTCCCAAATAAACTTTGGGACTCGCTTCAGTCGAAATGACAGCATGGACTGAATAATTTTTGCCAAAGTTTAGTTATAATTAAAGCTTACTTATTTTTTTAAATATTCACTTTCCGATACAACAAGATTTTGCGCTTTTACAAATTTTATTTTTTTATTTTTATTTTTTTTATGAAAATAAATATTCCAAAAACAATTCAACTTTCTCAGGGGGCTGGCGGAAGAATGATGGAAATTTTGATTGAAAAAGTAATTGCCAAGCCATTAAAAATGACTAAGTTTGAAGACGCGGGGATTATTCAAAAATCAAAAATTATTAAAAATAATTTAGCCATTACAACTGACGGGTGTTCAGTCAGGCCAATGTTTTATCCGGGCGGCGATATTGGCAGTTTATCGGTTTACGCGACTATTAATGATTTGGCGATGATGGGAGCAAAACCATTAGCAATGACTTTTGGATTGTTTGCGCAAGAAGGATTAGATCTTAAAATTTTGAAAAAAGTTGTCAAAAAAATGGGAAAAGCGTGTGAAATTGGTCATTGTCCAATTATCACTGGCGACACAAAAGTTTTAGAAAGAGATAAAATGGAAGGAATTTTAATAAACACAGCCGGAGTTGGCGTTATTCAATCCTTGACTTCTGATTATGGAGCTAAGCCTGGCGATAAAATTATTGTTTCCGGAACAATGGGAGATCATGGATTAAGTTTAATAGCGTACCGATTTAATTTTAAAACTTCTTTAAAATCAGATGGCGCTCCGCTTTGGGATATTGTAGAAAAAATGTTAAAAATCGGAGGAGTTCATTCTTTAAAAGATCCAACTCGAGGAGGATTTGTTCCTAATGCCAATGAAATAGCCAGAAAATCAAATGTTTGTTTTTATGTTTATGAAAACAAAATACCAATCAAAAAAGAAGCGCGCGCGTTAGCGGAAATTTTAGGAATTGATCCATTACAAACCGCTTGCGAAGGAAAATTTATTATGGCATGTGATTCTAAAAAAGCGGATAAACTTTTGACTAGCATAAAAAAAAGCAAGTATGGCAAAGAAGCAACAATTATTGGAGAGGTCAGAGAGTTTCCAAAAAAACGAGTTATTTTAGAAACTTTAATTGGCGGTAAAAAAATATTAGAAGCTCCAATTGGCGAACAATATCCAAGAATTTGTTAATTTACTATCGGAAGTTGAACTTCCGATAGTAGAAATTTTATTCTGTTACTCTAAACACTTCTTCAATGCTGGTAATTCCATCTAAAGCTTTTAAAAGACCGTCTTGAACCATAGTAATCATTCCTTGTTTAATGGCTAAATTTTCTATTTTTTCTTTAGAACTTTCTTGCGCAAGAATACACTCTTTAATTTCAGGAGACATCAATAAAATCTCATAAATTCCTATTCGTCCTTTATAACCGAATTGATTACATTTTTTACATCCTTTTCCTTTATAAAATTTTAAATCGTTTTGTAATGTATAATTTTCAGAAAGTTTTTCTAAAATTTTTTTAATTTTTTCAAATGTTTCTTCTGATATTTTTTCTTCTTCTTTGCAAAAAGGACAAATTTTACGAACCAATCTTTGTCCCATTATTGCATTAAGCGCTGGCGCTAATAAAAATGGTTTTACTTTCATAGCTAAAAAACGCGAGATAGTTGCGGCAGCGCTGTTTGTATGCAGAGTGGAAATTACAAGATGTCCAGTTAAAGATGCATTAATGGCTATCTCAGCTGTTTCTAAATCGCGAATTTCTCCAATCATTACAATATCCGGATCTTGTCTTAAAATTGCTCTTAATCCGGCGGCAAAAGTATAATTTTTATTTTGATCAACTTGACTCTGATTAATTCCTTTTAATTTATATTCAATTGGATCTTCTAAAGTAATAATTTTTACTCCGGGTTTATTTAATTTATTTAAAATAGCGTAAAGAGTGGTTGTCTTTCCAGATCCAGTTGGCCCTGTTGTAAGAATCATTCCATTGGGTCTCTCAACTTCTTTTTTTAAATTATTAAAAGAGCGATCGCGCAAACCTAAATCTTTAAAAGATAAACCGGCCTTTGAAGATCTTAAAAGTCTCATTACAACGCTTTCTCCAAAAGTGGTTGGCAAACAAGAAATTCTTACATCAATTTTGTCGTTCGTTAAATAAATGGTAAACCTTCCGTCTTGAGGTTTATCAGAAATATTTATTTTAAGATTAGAAATTAATTTTATTCGAGAAATAATTTTAGGCCAAATTATTTTATCTAAAGCGGTTATTGTGTAAAGAATTCCGTCAATTCTAAATCTTATTTTAATATCTTCTTCTTCTGCTTCAATATGAATATCAGACGCCTCGCTTTTAACGCCAGAAGCAATAAGTATTGTGATAATATCTGTCAACGAAGCGTATTTAAGTTTATTTTTAAAATCTTCAAGATTAATAAATTCTTCCTGGAATTTTATAAAATCTTGTTCTGTAATTTCTACTCCTTTTTTAGTTTCTTTAATTTTAGGCAGATAATCGTATTGTTTAATAGTAAATTTAAAACTTTCTTCTGACATTAAATAAACTATTATTTCACGACGATATTTTTCTTTTAATTCAGAAATTAATTTTAAAATATCTTGGGTCAAAGGATTAACACTGGCAATTTTTATTTCTTTTTGAGTCTTAAAAAAACAGATTGCTTTTAATTTTTCTGCTTGTTCTTGATTTAGTAAAGCTAATGTCTCTAAAACAATGGGAAATTTTTTTAAATTAACATAATTTAAATTTAATCCATGAGCTTTTTTTTGAATTTCTTCTTCTTTTTTAAATAAATCCATTTCTTGGATTTTTTTTTCTAATTTTTCTTCAACATTATTATTTAAAGTTACTTGGGGTTTTAAATTTTTTTTTGGAGTCAACATAAAAGCGTAAAACGTAAAGCAAACAATGTTAAACAACTTAAAGAAGATAATTTATCCGTGATTTGTTTATGTAAATTACTATTTCATAAAATAAATTTTTTACGAAATTTTAAAATTTTTCTAATAATCCTAAAATTTGTTTTTTTAATTTTGGAATATCTTTGCGAACAACTTCCCAAACCGTATCTAAATCGATACCAAAATATTCGTGAATTAATTTGTCGCGCATTCCGGCTATTTCGCGCCATTCAACTTCTAAGTGTTTTTTCTTAAATTCTGACGGAATATTTTTTATTGCTTCGCCAATAATTTCAATTCTTCTAATTATAGCATCTTGTGTTTTTGTGTCATTTTTAAATTTCTTTTCGGATATTCCTTCAATATGTTTTTCTATTTCTTTTATGCTTTCTTGAATATGTTTAAGAAAAATTTCAGGGTTTTTTTTCATAAATTATTTTTTGTTCGTTTAAAATAATATTTTTAAGCAAAGGATGAATCGAATTATAGGTTAAAAGATCCACTTTTTTACCTAATTTATCTTCTAAAATAAATTGTATTTTAACTAAATCCAATAAACTTTTTTTACCACTGAATTTAATTAAAATATCAATATCGCTTTTTTTATTCATTTCATTTCTCACACAAGAACCAAAAAGCGCCGCCTTAATAATTCCTTGACGTTTTAAAATTGGCACTATTTGTTTTTTAATATTTTGTATTGTCATAATTTAGACAAAATTACATATGTCAATAATTTATTTCTCTTTAATTTTCTATTTTGAGTACTTTTTTGATATGTGCATTTCTTCTATTGCTTTCTGTATCTAGATTTAACTCGTAGAGATTAGCAATAGAAGCTATCACATTCAAAACATCTACTAACTCGTCAGCGAGTTTCTCTTTATTAGAATGGATGTTAAAATAAATCTTCGAACCTTTCTTTTCCATCTTTCTTATCTCTGATGCTACTTCTCCACATTCTTCAGTTAATCTTGCTAGTATATCTAGGGCATCTTCCTTTTCTGAAAACTTCTCAGATATCTTTATAACAAATTGTTGCATCTCTAACAGATTCATAAGACCTTTTGCAAAATAATTAAAATTGAAAATTTTATCATTAAAAATTTAATGAAAATTGAAAATTGAAAATTTGAGGAATAAATATTCACTTTCCGATACTGCGAGGCGAGAATTTGCGATTTGCAATTTGAAATTTATAAATTTTTATTGGTGGGCGCGCATGGATTTGAACCATGGACCTTTTCCTTATCAGAGAAACGCTCTAACCAGCTGAGCTACGCGC
>CAYHOD010000067.1:0-4224 GCA_964358215.1 uncultured Gammaproteobacteria bacterium
GAAATTTTTCTGGAATTTCTAAAAAATTTTTATAGCTTCCTAAATTAAACTCTTGCATTTTCTTTTTATATTCTTCTTTTGAATATTGTTTATTAAAAATAAAATATGATTTATTACGCAAATTAACGCATCCAAAACAATCATTGCAATTTACACAATCAAAAAGAAATGCTGAATTTCTACAATTACGGCAATTTTTACTGTAAAAAAGATAATAAGAATCATAGCAATTAAAAATTCCATAACAAAGTTGAAGACCAGTTCCAAGATAAATATCTAATGAATCAGCGCAATTCCAAATGCGATTTGAATACATCATATTTTCATTTTCTAAAGCGGCTGAAATTAAATAACAATCTTTACTGTCAAGACCGTGTTGGCAATATTCACTTCTTATTGCATTGCCATTAAATAAAGCAATCATCGGAACATCTTTTAATAATTCTTTAAATTGTTCAAAAAATGATTTGTTCCAATTATAGTCTTGACCATAATCCATTGCATCCCAATTGTCTGACCACCAATATTTTTGATCATAAACTTTATATGTTTTATCAGAAGAAATTACAGAAATAATATTTTCTTCTTTTAAAAAATCATTTTTTCTTTTATAAAGAGATAATTCATTTCTCCAAACAAATCTTCTAATCATTCTGCATTCCGGGCAAAAAGTTGGGCTGGGGACTTTCATTTTTTCATAAAATTCAAAATCTTCTGGTTCAATTGTAAATTCCTTTTGACAATTTTGACAAATTTTTGTTTCTTGATTCATATAAAATGCGCGCGGGTTCAACCCGTATTTTTTAGCTAATTTATCATCTTTTCTACTTTAACTTTTATCGTGCCATCTTGAATGTTGGCAATTTTTTGAAAGGCTGTTTTAGTTAAATCAATTATTCTATCCGGATGTATTGACTTATTTGGTCCAAAATCATTTACAATAACTATAACAGATTTTTTATTTTCTAAATTAGTCACTTTTAATTTGGTTCCTTTGGGATATTTTGCATGAGCGGCGGCTAATTTTGCGCACCATTTTGGGCAATACCAACTAGCAACGCCAATTTCTGGTTTTACTCTTTTGTCTATTATTTCTTCTTCTGCTTTTTGTTTAATTTCCATTGCCTTTTTTTCTTCTTCTTTCTTTTTAATTTCCATTGTTTTTGCTTTTTCTTGTTCTTGTTTTTTTATTTCATTATTTTTTTGTTCTATTTCTCGCAGCTCGCTTTCTGTAAAAATATTTATTTTAACATTATTCAAAGATTGTGTAATAACTTTCACATCTGGGTTAGCCGTAAAATTTATATTTTCATTTTCTGTTTCAAAAACTTCATCTAAAGGATAGATAATATAAAAAGAATAAACAAGCAAACCAAATCCAATAAAAAAACAAAAGCTAACAATTCCCCAAGAAATAATATTTTCAAATTGTTTTTTTATAAAAAACATTTTATAATTTAACAGCGCAGATGTGGTGTAGCGGTTAACATGTTTCCTTCCCAAGGAAAAGATCGAGAGTTCGAATCTCTTCATCTGCTATGCCCCTTTAGCTCAATTGGTAGAGCAACGGTATCGTAAACCGTAGGTTGCCAGTTCAAATCTGGCAGGGGGCTATCAAAATTCAAAATTTAAAAATAAATAAAATTTCAAATTGCAAAAACTCAAAATTCTCGCTTCGCTGAAGACAGCAACTGAAGCTCGGCAAAACGAAAAATAACAATGTAAAATCCAAAATAATTAAAAGTAACTCGTAACTCGTAATCAGTAATAAAAATTTACAATTACAAAATGAAAATTGCAAAAAATTTTCTTTAGAAAAATTTTTGCCTGTTTTACTAGATGAATTTATAAATTTTTATTTTTTGAAATTGTTCCTCTAACCATTCTCCTAAATTTTTAGGGGAAATTAATTTTTCTATTTTTTCCTGCGAAATAATTTGTTGAATCGCTTTCTTTTTAAATTGATTTAAATCCCAGTTATATAAATTTTTTATTATTTTTTCTAATTGTTCTATAGAACCAACCTGATTGATAATTTTCTGAATACTATTGTCTGTTTCTTGTTTTGTAATTACAATTTTATTTTTTTGAAGAGTATCAAAAATTAAATAATCTTCTATCATCATTTTTACAGTATTTTCTTTTAAAATTTGATCAGAAAGAATCTGAAAATTTTGATCATTTTGTTTTTGTTTTTGAAAAAAAAGTTTAATCGCTTTAAAATTTTCCTGAAATTCTGAATATTTTATTAATTTATAACTATTTGTTTCTTTATTATGAATAATTATTGCGGGATAAGGAATAACATTGGTTATTTTAATTATTTGTTCATTGTCCCAATGATGTTTATATAATCCAATCCCTAAAATAATTAAAAATCCTATAATTAAAAAAATAAATACCATCCATATATTGTATTTATTTTTTGTCAAATAAAAAAATATTTTTTTAAAAAACAATTTAATTGGGCTATTTGACAGATTATTTTTTTTAATTAATTTTTCTTTTTTGTTGATTTTTTCTTTTCCTGGTAATTTATTGTCTTTTTCATTTATAATATTTAATATTATTTCTCTTAATCTAGCCCATTTCTCCTTTTGTTGATTGTCATCTGCCATAAAATACAAAATTTGCAAAATAAATTTTACAAATTTTCTTTATTAAATTGGACAACCGTAAGGGTCGCCATTACATTTACCCATAATACATGTTAATTGTAGGTAATTTGATACAAAAATTTATTTATCTGAAAAATATTTCCACCACTTAATTGGATTGATAATTTTTTGATTATTTTCTTCAATTTGTTTGTCTTTTTCAATATCAATATTAATTGATTCATTTTTGTTTTCTGTTTCTTTTGTAATATTAGACAAAATAACCACTTTTTCATTTGGTTTTTTCATTCCTAATTCTAATCTCGCCTGTCTTTCCTGAAAAGATTCTGTTTTTAAATATTGAATTAATTTTTGTGTTTGTATTTTTTTTTCTTCTAAACTTTCTATTTCTTGTTTTAAATTTTTAACTTCTTTATTGATTTGATAATTCCTATAACTTTCTTTGCCTATAGAAAAAAAATAAAATACTAAAATAATTATTCCTAAAAATAAAAAAAATGGCGAAAAAAATAATTTTTTCCAAAATGAAATTTTATTTTTTATCATATTTGTATTATATTTTAAATTTAGTAAAATGTAAAATAATCTCTTTATTTTTTTAAAATTTTTGTTACAATAAATTTATATGAAAAAGAAAACTTTACATAAATTATTTTGGATTATTACCGGAATAATTGTTATTTTTTCAATGATTATTTGGACAATAGCGCCAGCTTTTAATTAATTTTATTTTTTAATTTTTAAGTACGGCGATGAAAGCTTCTGAAGGAATATCAATTTTCCCGCGAGCTTTCATTTTCTTTTTTCCTTTCTTTTGTTTTTCTAATAATTTTCTTTTTCTGGTTACATCGCCTCCATATAATTTAGCGGTTACATCTTTGCGAAAAGCCTGAATTCTTTCTGAAGCGACAATTTTTCCTCCAACAGCGGCCTGAATTTTAACTTCAAACATTTGACGAGGAAGCGCTTTTTTTAAAGATTCTACTATTTTTCGAGCTGCTTTATAAACTTCATCTTTATAAATAATTGTGGTTAAAGCTTCAACTGTTTCATCTGCGATTAAAATATTTAATTTTATTACTTCACAAAATCGATACTCTATAAAATCATAATTTAAAGAAGCGTAGCCCTTGCTAACGCTTTTTAATTTATCATAAAAATCAGTTAAGAGTGAAGTTAATGGCATTTCATAATGCAAAATCACTCTGTTTGATAAATATTCTGTATTTTTATAAACCCCTCTTTTTTCTTGACATAATTGCATTATAAATCCTAAAAATTCTGATGGCGTAATAATATCTATTTTCATCCAAGGTTCTTCGATGTGTTCAATTTGACTATAATCTGGCAATTCTTGCGGAGAATGAATAATAATTTCTTTTATATTTTCTTGATTTTGTTTCATAAAAAAAAGCGTAAAACGTAAAGCGAAAAATGTAAAACAAAATAAAGTTTATTTGTTAATATGATTATTTTAAATTTTACACTGTTATTTTTCGTTTTGCATTTTGATTTGCTTGCCCTGTTAAATTTTTGAAAGAAATTTATTTGGGGTCATTTTAATTTTTAATTACTGGTTACTGGTTACACGTTACTGGTTGCTTTT
>CAYHOD010000068.1:0-4178 GCA_964358215.1 uncultured Gammaproteobacteria bacterium
TATAATTAAAATCTATAATGGGGTGGTACCTTTCATTTTGCCAATAACCTGTAGAAACAATATAAATACAAATTAAAAATCAAAACTTGTGGAGAGTGGGGTCGAACCATGACAAAGAACCATGACAAATTAAAATGCAAAAACATAAATTTAAAATCCAAAATCACAAATAACAAATAAATTCCAATGACCAAAATTATAAATTCAAAACGTTTTGGATTTTGAAAATTTAGATTTGTGATTTATTTGAAATTTGGCGCTTTGAATTTTAAATTTTAATATTTGCAATCTGAAATTTGTAATTTGTAATTATTTTTTACTCTATCAATGCAGCTGCTCCTAAAATTATTGCATCTTCTCCAAGTTTAGATTTAATTACGGAAGTTTTAAATAAACTTTTATTTGTTAAATGTTTTTTTATTTCAGCAATCATTGGTTTATAAAGCATTTTAATCTCACTCAAGCCTCCGCCCAAAATAACAACGTCTGGATCAAAAATATTTATAAAATAAGCTAACCCTATTCCAAGATTTTTAGCAACTTTTAAAATAGCCTTTTGGGCTAATTTTTTATTTTGTAAGGCTTCTTTATAAATTTCTATACTTGTTTTTTGTTTTTTTGTTAAAATTTTATAATATTTTTCCAATGCAATTCCTGAAGCGGCAGCTTCAAAACATCCGCGTTGTCCGCAATGACATTTTAATCCATTTTTTTCAATAATTACATTATGAGCAAGTTCGCTAATTAAATAATGAGCGCCATAATATATTTTTTTATTTATTGTTATTCCGATTCCAATACCAGTGCCTAAAGTAAACCCTAAAACAATCTTATAATTTTTGCCTGCTCCAAAAATACTTTCTCCTAAAACAAAACATTGAGCGTCATTGCTTAAAAATACAGGAATTTTAAATTCTTTTTCTAAAATTTTTTTTAAAAAAATATTTTTAAAATCTTTTGGAAAATTTGTTGCGCTAATAACTACGTCTTTTTTACAATCAATTCGTCCGGCAAAACCAATGCATATTTTTTTTACATTTTTATTCCAAGCCTTTTTTATAACATCAAAAATATTTTGTAAAATAAAATTTTTACCTTTTTCCACTTGAGCGGCAATTTTTATTTTTTTAATAATTTTAAAATTATCATCAATAAGACAGCAAATAATTTTGGTTGCCCCAACATCTAAACTAATAATCATAAAAATTAAATTCAAATGACAAAATCCAAAATCATAAATAAATAAAAGTAACTCGTAACTCGTAACTCGTAACTCGTAATCAGTAATTAAATTAATAATTTGCCTTTGGTAAATTATAGTTACTAGTTACGGATTACGGATTACTCTTAGTTAATTGTCATTTTACATTTTTGTTATTTGCCTTTGGCAAATTGTACTCGTTACTCGTGACTGGTTGCTCGTTACTTTTGTCTATTTTTAATTTTTGAGCTATGACTTTTCCTCCTACGGTGGATCTGCCGTAGGCAGAGAGCTTTGAGTTTTGACATTTAACATTTAAATTATGTTTCATTTTTTCTTTTATGTCAATAAATTTGACTGAAAGAGAAAATTAGTTTAAAATAAGCTTATTATGAATATAACCGAGTTGGCCAGAAAATTAAAAATTTCTACAGTTAAGCTGCGGGAAGAATTGCCGAAGCTTGGTTTTGATATTGGACAAAAAGCGATTAAAGTTAATCCCTGGGTTGCGGAAAAAATTATTAAAAATTTTCAAAAAGGATTAATTAAATTTGAAGAAGAAAAAATTGAACAAGAAAAAAAAGAAATTAAACAAGAAGAAAAAAGGGCAATTACAATTCCTTCAATAATAACAGTTTATCAATTAGCCCAAAAATTAGAAATTCCTGTTGTTCAAATTATTTCTGAATTAATGAAAAATGGAATTATGGCAACCATTAATGAAGAAATTGATTTTGAAACAGCAAGTATTGTTGCGCAAGATTTGGGATTTAAAACCAAAAAGGGAGATGAAATTTTTGTTCAAAATGAGAATATTATTACCAATGAAAAATTAAAAGAAATTCTTAAAGAAGATGAAGAAAAATTAGAACCAAAGCCGCCGGTCGTTGTAATTATGGGACACGTTGATCATGGCAAAACCACTTTATTGGATTTTATTCGTAAAACAAACGTTGTTTCATTAGAAAGTCACGGTATTACACAACACATCGGAGCTTATCAAGTAGAAAAAAAGGGGCAATTAATTACTTTTTTAGACACTCCCGGACACGAAGCTTTTAAAGCAATGAGAGCCCGGGGAGGAAGGGTGGCAGACATAGCAATTTTAGTTGTTGCGGCTGATGATGGATTAAAGCCACAAACTCTTGAAGCAATTAAAATTATTCAACAAGAAAAACTACCCTTTTTAGTCGCAATTAATAAAATTGACAAACCCGGAGTAGATATTGAAAGATTAAAACAACAATTAGCTGAAAATAATCTTTTGCCGGAAGATTGGGGTGGAAAAATTATCTGCATTCCCATTTCCGCAAAAAAAGGAGATGGTGTTGATAATTTATTGGAAATGATTTTATTAATTAAAGAAATGGAAAAAATAAAAGCCAATCCAAACAGAGAGGCAATGGGAACAATAATTGAATCTCATTTAGATTCTCAGGAAGGAGTAGTTGCCACAGTTTTAATTCAAACCGGAACATTAAAAAAAGGAGATTTAGTTATTATTGGTCCTGTTTCAGGAAAAGTCAGGGCTCTTAAAAATTTTAATAATTTAGAATTAAATGAAGCTAAACCGGGAACCCCTGTTAAAATTTTAGGGTTTAAAAAAAATTGTCAGGTAGGAGATATTTTAGAAGTTATTTCTGATAAAAAAGAATTTAAAAAGAAAGAAAAGGAATATTCTTTATTTTTTGAAAAGAAAAGAAAAAAACTTTTGTTTTCTTTGGGACAAAAAAAATCTTCTGGAAATAAAAGTTTAAATATTATTTTTAAATTTGACGTATTAGGATCGGAAGAAGCGATTCTTGAAAGTTTAATTAAAATTCATAAACCAGAAATAGCTATAAATATTATTGCTCAGGGATTGGGAAATATTACCGAAGCAGATATAATGCAAGCGCATGCCAGCCAAGCTCAAATTATTGGATTTCATGTTCAGGCGACAAAAACAGCTTTAATTTTAGCCCAGGAAAAAAAAGTTCTTATAAAAATTTATGAAACCATTTATGATTTAATTGATGAAATTAATAAAATTCAGGAAGAACTATTAAAAGTAATTAAAATTGAAAAAATTAATTTGGGTCGCTTTAAAGTTTTGGCCACTTTTAAAAAAGAAAAAAATTCAATAATTTTGGGCGGTAAAGTTTTAGAAGGAAAAATAATCAAAGGAGCAAAAGCTGATATTATTAAAAATGAAAAAAAAATTGGCGAAGGAATTTTAGATGAATTGCAAATAAATAAACTTTCAACCAAAGAAATAAATACTGGTTTTGAATGCGGAATAAAATTTATTACTCAATCAGCAATAGAAATAGACGATGTACTTGATGTTTATGAAGAAAAAATGATTTAAAATTTTATGATAACTTATAAACGCGCTCAGCAAATCAACGAAGTAATCAGACAAGAATTAAATCAAATAATACTTCAAAGAGTAGAATTTGATTTAGAGACTATAGTTACTATTATTATGGCGCAAACGGATTTGGAGTTAAAAATAACTAAAATTTTTTTAAGGGTTTTTCCTGAAAATAAAGAAAGAAAATGTTTAAAAATTTTAAAACAAAGAACGCCTTTTTTACAAGCGCTTTTAAAGAAAAAAATAATTTTGCGTTATATTCCGCAAATTAAATTTTTTATAGACGAAAAAGGGAAGAAAATGGAAGAAAAAGAAGAAAGAATTGAAATGTTGTTTCAAGAGATTGAAAAAACAATAAAATAAAAATTTATCGTAGGAGCGTATCGCATACGCCCATACAAAAAAAATTTATCGTAGGGGCGTATCGCATACGCCCATTAAAGATTTATTATAAAAATTCCAGAAAAATTATGGCAAAATACTAAAGCGGAAAGCGCGCTTAATATTTTTCCCGGACAAATGGGAGATTTTTTAATAAACTTTGGCAAAAAATTTATTCAGCCCATGTTGTCATTTCGACTGAAGCGAGTCCCGAAGTTTATTCGGGACGAGCGAAATGGA
>CAYHOD010000069.1:0-4175 GCA_964358215.1 uncultured Gammaproteobacteria bacterium
CAGTTACATCTTTACCTGTCGTATATTTTGGTATCGCTTCTGTTATTTTGACTGATGAAATATTTCCAACATCTAAGGTAATCTGTTTTTCCTTAACTCCTTGCTCTTCCCAATAATCCCACCAGGCAACCCAGATTGATTTTCCTTGTTTGGTGAATTTGTAAACATACAAATTATCAACCTTTCCGTCTTTAATTATTTGGATATTATCAAAATTGCTTCCTTTAAGTTTTTCAATTAAAAGTTTGAATGTGTAATAAGACAACTTTTTAACGCCTTTGCCAGGATCCGGGCATGGCAGCCATCCTTCCACACATTCTTGATTTTTTGAAATGCCATCTGGATATCCATCATATATCAGACTTACATATTGAAAATGCACATGGCTTTCTCCTTCGTATTTTTCACGCTCATAGATAGTTGACCATGGTATTTTTTTAACGCCATTGGCAGTATTATAAATAAATCTTTTGATCAAAAATTCAGCCTGGTCTTGCTCGCTTTGATAATTATCCATCAGATGTGCTCTCTCTTGGGTATCCTGGCCCGAATAAGTTGCTCCTGCCCTTATTAAAAATTCTTTATCACCGTATCCATTATCTTGCAAAAATTTAATAAAATCTTTTGCGCCATAATCTTTTTCATTTGTTTTATAATTTTTAAATTCTCCAAACCAGTGAGATTCCCAATAATCAAAAGGCTCGTAAGTAAGATTGGCTGATTTAAGATTTAAGAATACATGCCGATAGAAATCGCTGTCCCTGCCTTCTTGCAAATCTGTTCCTGAACCTGATCCAGCCAAAACAATTTTTGATTTAGGAGATAATTTTCTTAATATTTCTGATGAGTCAATAACAAAATTGGCATAAGCAGTGGCTGCTTTTTCCATATCTTTATTATAATTTGCTTTATATTCCGCTGAAACTTCATTATATAAATTCCAGTTCATAACATACCAATCAGGATTGTTGGATATTTGGCGGCCATAATTGTTTACATAATTTACTAAAGCAATAAGGTAATCTTTATATGCCTGTCTTGAAATCGGACCTTCTGGTAAATATGTGGCTTTATTATCTGTTTTTCTCTCTTTACCATCAGTAAATTTATAACGCGAAGGAGATCCTATTACTATCCATAGGTTTGTTTTTCCTTGTCCAACCACTAAATCAATTAAATCTTTTGCTTGAGAAAAATCATATTTTGAACAAGCGCTGTCATCACAGATTACCTCTACTTCTTTCCTGCCAACTGAATCCACTACAAACCCGGCTCCATTATCATCTTGACTTAAACCAAGGTCTTTTATAATTGCTGGAAGCGCATTTTTTGCCTCATTGTCTCTTCGGTCATATGGATTGCTAATTCCAAATGGAAATTCTTTTTGAGAAATAACATTAGGTTCATTGTTTGTTTCTTTTTTCTTTGAACAACAACATGTTTTTCTAATACCTATTGGTTCATCCTTATTTGAAGATACTTTACAATCACTGCTTTGTCCAATATTTATTTCATCTTTTTCACACGCTTTAACATCAGGATGCAATGCCTTGTTTCTGCATATTCCAGAAGAATAATTTTTTAGTTTGCATAACTCGTCGCAAGTTTGAGTTATTTTAGATCTTTCTTTTGTAATATTTTCCTTTATTTTTTGAACGCAACCAGTAAGCAAGAGAATTCCACATACTAAAATTAATCCGGTTATAAATAAATTTTTTTTGTTCATATTATTTTTATAAAATTATATACTTTCAAAATAATTTTGCTTTACATAAAATATGATTATTTGTCAAGTTATACTTTACAGAACTTACGTATAAATTTGAAATATATTTCTATTTTTCTAATTACTTCCTAAAGGAATCCAATAAACTGTCACTGTTCCGCCGTACAAATGCATAACTTTCCAATAGTCTCCTTTTTTTACAGGAAACATGCTCCCATTATATCCATAAGACCTAACTCTTACTGTATCTGCTGAAGAAGAAGAATCTGTGTCTCCATTTAATTCGCACGCATCAAAACGTCCGCTACAAAAAAAAGTTACAAATCCATCAGTTGGCGCTTGATAAATTGTTCCTGAATTTTTTGTTTCCCAACCTCCCAACACTTTCATTGTTCCTTTTACATCTAATCCATTTTCCACTTCAAGTTTTCCTGTTATATGGAAAATATCTTCAGTAACGGTTTTTAATATTTTCACTGTCCGAGCCATTAAAGGAGTAAAAGCGATTGTTAATAATGAAAAACTTAGAACTAAAATAATGATTGATGAAAATTTAAAATTTGTTTTCATAAAATTTTTATTAAAATATTAAAATTTAAATAATTTTTTTTATTACAAATATTTTTTACGCAAGTCTTGTTAATTCAATTATTTTTTCTTTGGAAATTCAATCACAGTGATTATACCCAAATCTCCTTTTACTTTTTTTGCTTTTATTTCTAAATTTGAATCAATTCCGGCTTTTTCTTTTTCTTCTGTTGATAAAAAATAAGATTCTCCTAATTTTCTTGTTAAATCAATTTTCTGTTCAGTTCTAATTAGCCCTTTTTTCTCTGTTTTTTTAAAAACAAAAAATCCCGTGATTATTAAAATTACAATTACAATTATTCCAATAATTAAAATTATTATTTTTTTATTTTTAGAAAACATAATTTTATTTTTAATTTATTTCCATTGCGGCACAGTTAAATTAAAATCACTTGAAATAAAATCTTTATGTTCTTTTAATGCAGAAGTAAAAAAAATTTCTCTTATCACATCCAAATTGTCTGTGTGGTTCAATAAAAACTTCTTCTCCAAATTCATTCCATGCTTTTATCAACAAAATTTAATCAGATTTCACTGGTTTCGACTCTGGCACATAGTTTGTTTTTTCGGTTTTTTTACATTCCCCTCTAAAAAAAGCCCATTCCTCGCATTCTTCTCCATTAGAAAAAATACAAACTCCATATTCATTTTCTTGTTCATCTTTTCTAATTTCTAATTTCCCGCCTTGTTTTAGACAATAAACTGAAGCTGGATTTGGAAGAGCAGCCGATTCTTCTATTTCTTCAACTATAACATGACAACTTCTATTAACACAAGAACATGCCACATATTCTTTCGGAAGACGACCTGGTGGATTGTAAGCATCACAGTTACAATCTGAATTAATTTTGCAATTTTTTAATAAATTAACGACAACCTTACAACGACTATCAATGCATTGTGCATCATAAGGACCATAAGAATTTACTCCGTATGGTTCGGTAGGTAGTATACAATCTGAATTTACAGAACAAGTCCCCCTAATTGTTTTTAGTTCGTTAACTTCTTCAACTCCCATCTGGGCACAAACTATTGAAAATTTTTCATTACTCTTTTCAAAATATATTCTAACTTTTTTCCCTTGATGAAAAATCGGTTGGTCCTCGACTCCTTGACAAATATCTTCTACGCAACCGCCATCAGTAATAATTTCTAGTTTCTTTTGATTAAAAGGAGCTCCCTTAAGATATATTTCAATTGTTAGCTTGCTATAAGTAAAAATGTTGGTTTTCTCTTTATTCCATTTACTTTCTACATTTTCTATTTTACCTTCAATTATATAATTAGCGGCGCTGCTAATAAAGTTTTTAGATTGACACTCTGAAGAAAGCGCCATCGCGGCACCAGATTGTTTAACCTTTATAATTGATTCTTCTTCTGGTAGTAAAATTGGCTGTTGAGGAGTTGTTTTTGGTATAAGTCTTTGATAAATAACTAACCCGCCAACAATTACTAAAACTAAAATTACAATTATTCCAATAATTAAAATTATTATTTTTTTGTTTTTAGAAAACATAATGATTGTAGTTTTTTGAATTATTTTTAAATTTATTTTATTACTTCAATATACACTGGTTTTTTACTTAGTGTTAATATTAATTTCCCGTCTATTGCTTCTTTTATGTAGGAATTAAACGCGGTATCATAATCCGTTACTTCTTTGCCTGTTGCGTATTTTGGTATCGCTTCTGTTATTTTGACTGATGAAATATTTCCAACATCTAAGGTAATCTGTTTTTCCTTAACTTCTTTTTCTTCCCAATAATCCCACCATGCAATCCAAATTGGTTTTTCATTTTTAGTGAATTTGTAAACATACAAATTATCCGCCTTTCCGTCTTTAATTATTTGAATATTATCA
>CAYHOD010000070.1:0-4128 GCA_964358215.1 uncultured Gammaproteobacteria bacterium
ACTTGCATGCCTTAAACACGCCGCCAGCGTTCATCCTGAGCCAGGATCAAACTCTAAGTAAATTTCAATGCTTTTTAAAAACAATGAAATAAGTATAAATTCCTATCACTATTCAAATGTCAAAGATCTTTTTATGGTAGTTTATACTATAAATGACTTTTTCAAAAAAGTCAAAATTTTATTTATCCACAATTGTAAAATTAATTAATTTTATAGTTTTTTTAATTATGTTAAAATAAGTCTGATTGCAAAATTGCAAATTGCAAATTTAAAAACATAAAATTAAAATTTTTTTACTAAACAATTAATAAACCCCAATGACCAAATTCCAATGCCCAATCAAATCATAAATCCCAAGCCCTAATTATATTTTTTGTTTGGGATTTATGTCATTAGGACTTAATTGGTCATTGGTCATTGGGATTTGGGATTTGAAATTTTATTTGTCATTTTAATTTTTTCTTCCTTCGGCAGATCCCTGCCTGCCGAAGGTATGGTGCCGTAGGCAGAGATTTTTTACTTTTTACTTTTTTCTATGCGCGGAATAATTTTAGCTGGCGGAACAGCAACGCGTCTTTTTCCGCTTACTGCCACAACTTCAAAACAACTTTTGCCTATTTATGACAGGCAAATGATTTTTTATCCTTTAAATGTTTTAGTAAAAGGCGGAATAAAAAATATTTTAATAATAATCGCACCGGAACATTCTGGACATTTTATCAATCTTCTTGGTTCTATTTTTGACAAACACGATATTCATCTTGAATTTAAAGTTCAAAAAATTCCGCGCGGTCTTGCTGACGCTTTTATTGTTGGAGAAAATTTTATTGACAATGACAATGTAACAATGATTTTAGGCGATAATATTTTTGAAGATGATTTTTCAGAAGATATTAAAAATTTTAAAAAAGGAGCAAAAGTATTTGCCGTCAAAGTTCCTGATCCTGAAAGATCGGGTGTTGTACAATTTGATAAAAATATGAAAGCAATAAAAATTATAGAAAAACCTAAAGAATGGATTAGCGATTATATTATTCCCGGACTTTATATTTATGATAGTCGTGTTATTGAAGCGGCAAAAAATGCAAAACCAAGCAATCGAGGAGAAATTGAGATAACGGATTTACATAATTGGTATTTAGAAAGAGGGGAGTTAACTGTCGGTATGGTAAAAGGAAAATGGTTAGATGCGGGAACTTTTGATTCTTTATTAGAAGCTGGAAATTATGTTAAAGAAAAAAAATTATATGAAAATTTTCATCCAATTATTAATGAAGCAATCAAAGAATTCAATGAGGAATTAAAAATGTTTGCTAAGAAAAAATTATAATTTTAAATTTTTTAATTCCATTTGATATAAATTTAATTTTTCTTTTTCATTTACCACAATACTATCAGGCGCTTTGTTCACGAATTCTTTGTTGGATAATTTTTTTTCTAAATTTGAAATTAATTTTTCTAATTCAACAATTCTTTTATTGTTTTTTTCTTGTTCTTTTTTTTCATCTTTCGCGCCAATTAAATAAATTTCAATGTCATTAACAATGACGCGAATTGTTTTATTATCTTGCGATTTTGCAAAATCGCAAGATTTTTTTATTTCCAGCTCATAGATATTTGTTTTCAAATTTTTAATTAGTTCTTGATTTTCTTCAATTAAATTAAAAAGTTTTTTCGCGCAAATTATTGCTTTAATCTTTTTACTTGGTTCAATTTTATTTTCCGATCTCGCGTTACGAATAGCAGAAATAATATTTTTAATTATTTCAAAATCATTAGCATTGGAATAAACTGTTTTGTCTGTTAAGCAAACAGGCCATTTTTCTATCATTAAAAAATTTTGTTCTTTTAATTCTTGCCAAATAACTTCAGTGATAAAAGGAATAAATGGATGCCAAAGTTTCAATAAATTTTTTAAAACATAAATTAATATCTCATTTTTTTCCTCATTTTTTTCAAATTTGCTAACTTCTAAATACCAATCCGCAAAATCATTCCAAGTAAATTCGCGCAATTTTTCACCAGCTATTGAAAAATTATATTTTTTTAAATCATTGTCAACCTCTTTAATTAAAATATTAAATTTATTTAAAATCCATCTGTCAGATAGCTTGTAGCTTGTAGCTTGTAGCTTGTAGCTTGTAACCAATGGTTGATAGCTGGTAGCTGATAACTGATGGCTGGTAATAATAAATCTTGAAATATTCCAAAGCTTATTAATAAAATTTCTAAATCCCTCAATTTTTTCTTCGCTTATTCGCGCGTCATTACCGGGAGTATTACCAATTAATACTGATAAACGAACCGCATCGGCGCCAAATTTTTTTATCATATCAACAGGATCAATTCCATTGCCTTTTGATTTACTCATTTTTTTTCCATTTTTATCTAAAATCATTCCGTGCAAATAAACATTTTCAAAAGGAATTTCTTGAATAGCAAACAATGACATCATAATCATTCGTGAAACCCATAGAGTTAAAATTTCATAGCCAGTTTCTAACATTTGTGTTGGATGAAATTTTGCTAAATCTCCTATTTTTTTATTTTTTGAAAAATTATCAGGCCAGCCTAAAGTTGAAAAGGTCCACATTCCAGAAGAAAACCAAGTATCCAAAGTATCTGAATCTTGAACCCAACCATTACCTTTTGGCGGTTTTTCGCCAACATAAATTTCATTTTTGTTTTTTTGTTTTTTTGTTTTTATGTTTTTATGTTTATACCAAACGGGTATTTTGTGTCCAAACCAAATTTGTCGACTGATGCACCAATCATGCAAATTTTCCATCCAATGATAATATTTTTTTTCAAAACGATCGGGAATAATTTTAATCGCGTTTGATTTTACCGCCCAAAGCGATATTTCTTTTAAAGTTGTTTCTAATTTTCCAAAATCTTTTTTTAATTTTGGATTTTGGATTTTAAATTTCGCATTTACATTAACAAACCATTGTTTTGACGGCAATGGTTCAATCGACGTATTACAACGATAACAAACGGATAAATTATTATTAATTTCTTCTTCTTTTTCTAATAAATTTTGTTCCCGCAATTTTTTAACAATCATTTCACGCGCGTCCAACGCACTTTTGCCTGAAAATTCATTAAAGCCCTCATGTATTTTTCCATTTTCATTTATCACTTTAATTATTTTTAAATTATTTTCTTCAGCCATTTGCCAATCAACCATTGAATGCGCCGGAGTGACACCCAATGCTCCTGTGCCAAATTCCATTTCAACTTGATAATCAGGAATAATTTTTATTTTTAATGGAATACCACAAAAATTTACTTTATAAGTTTTGTTAATATATTTTTTATATCTTTTATCCTTAGGATTTACTGCTACGGCAGTGTCGCCTAATTTTGTTTCTGGTCGAGTTGTTGCGATGACAAATGGAAAATCATTGCTATATTTAAAAAAATACAAATTTGCTTTTTGCTCTTTATATTCAATTTCATCATCAGCCAATGTTGAATGGCATCGCGGACACCAATTTACAATTCTTTCTCCTCTGTAAATTATTCCGGCATTATACATATCAATAAACATTTTTGTAACCGCCTTTTCCCTTTGTTTATCTAAAGTAAATGCTTCGCGAGACCAATCTAACGACGCGCCCATTTTTCGGATTTGCGATAAAATTGTTGTTTGAGTTTCTCTCAAAAATTTCCAAACTTCTTGTAAAAATTTTTCTCTTCCTAAATCATGCCGAGTTATTTTTTGTTCTTTTAATAATTTTTTTTCAACTACATTTTGAGTTGCAATGGCGGCGTGATCAGTGCCTGGCAGCCACAATGTTCTATAACCTTTCATTCTACAATAACGAATCATTAAATCTTCAATGGCTAACACTGCGGAATGCCCAATATGTAATTTATCTGTTATATTTGGCGGCGGCAAAATAATTGTATAAGTCGGCGCGTTTTTTGGTAAATTCAAATTATCAGGATTAAAAAATCCTGATTTTTCCCATTTTTGATAAATTTTATCTTCAAAATTTTGCGAATTATATGCCTTGTCCATAAAAATTAAAACCATTAAAGAAACTTAACTCTTTTTTATCCTCTTCCTTTTTTTATTTTTTTGTATTCCCAAATCGCTGGGATGTCTTCAAGTGGTAAAAC
>CAYHOD010000071.1:0-4067 GCA_964358215.1 uncultured Gammaproteobacteria bacterium
GAATTAAATTTAATTTTTGCTACTATAATAAGAAAATGCAAAACTAAAAATTAGGGTTTGGGATTTATGATTTCATTGGACATTGGGATTTGGGCATTGGGGTTTAAAAAGAAATTTAATAAAAATTAAAAATTAGAAATTGAAAATTTATTTTATTTTATTTTATTTTTCACCAATCAAGGTGGTCAGTTATTTTGAGATAAATTATAATCTCTAACTGATATTTTTTTATTTTTATGAAACTCAACAAAAAGTCAATCATTGATATCGCGATAATTATTTTAATCGCGGCAATAGCAATATTTTTTATTTGGAGTATTTTTAAAGATTCAGGAAACCAAACTACAATAAAGAAATCGCAAACTTTGCAAGATGAAAATTTTCAACCAAAAATACAACAAGAAATTCAAAAAATCGCTCCAGAACTTAATAAAGTTACAGAAAAAGGACAAGTTGTTACTTCTGAAGGAAAACCAGTAAAAAATGACGTTATCCCAGGAAGCGATGAAGCTCCACAACAATCTAAGCCAATTAAAAATTTAGAACAATTACCTAACCAGGCAATTAAATTAATAATAACAGAGAAAGGATTTAATCCATTAAGTTTTGAAGTTAAAGCGAATCAGGTTGTGAATCTTATTGTAACTTCAGGGGATTCTTGGGTTCATGTTTTTAAATTTAAAGATCTTTCACTTTCGGCCGTAGCCATTGGTGTTTCTAAGGGTGAAACTCGCGCTATTGTTTTTAACGCGCCGCAAAAACCAGGAGAATATGCATTTTATTGCGATGTTCCAGGTCATGAGAATCGAGGAGAAAAAGGAAAAATGATCGTGAAATAATTGCAGATTGCAGATTGCAGATATATGAGTTTAGTTTTTACTAAAAGTGGATCTATTGTAAGCGGAAGATTTATGATTTATAAATAAAGATATTAAAGATATTTATGAATAGAACTATATGGAGAAAAATGGAAAAAATAAAAAAAAGAAGAATAACAATGATTATTTTTACTTTTTAATTTCTCGCGTTTTAATAATTTTAATATTATTTTTTGCGATATTTTTTCAAAAAGAAATTATTCAAATGTGTAAAAATACAGGGGACAATTCCCTGTATTTTTCTATTAAAACACCAAAAACATCTGAGCTTAAAATAAAGCCAGAAATAAAAACAGAAGAGCCAAAAATATTTAAATCTGAAATATCTGGCAATAATCTTTCACGAGGAAGTTTTACCGATTTGTTTTCTGGCACAGGTTGGAAAGATTTCGAAGCTTCAACTGTTTATCAAGATTTTAAAACTTCAACAATTTCTTTTGCGCCGGCTTATCAATGGGAAGAAATAAAAAATTTTAGTTTACAATTAAAAAATAAAAAAATTATAATCGCCAAAAGTAATAAAAAAGAAATTATTTTAATTACCGATCAAGGAGAAATTTTTGCTTTTTATAATGAAAAACAATTATTGAATTATCAAAAAAACTTTATTTTTATAGAAAAACCGCAAGAAGTTTTACTAGATTATGATCAATTAACTCAAAAATGGATTGTGATTTTTATTTCAAATGAGAAAGTTTTTTTATATAGTTTTCAAATTCAAGGAAATAAAATTGTCATTTTAGACAATTCTTTAATTTCTATAAAAGATTTAGCAACAAAATTAAAAATAAATACATTTAATGCAAATCCAATAAAATTACAATTATCTTGTATTCAAAACCAATGTTTAATAACAGATGAAAACAATCTTTTGAAATTTAATATTAAAACATTAAAACAAGAAATAATTAAAACCAACGAGCAATCAATTTTATCAATTGGCAAAATGGATAATGTGTGGCTAATTGGCGGAGTTAAAAAAGATGGCGAAAAATATAAAGGAATTATTTATAAACTTTCTCTCAATTCGCAACAAACAATAGTTGATAATAATTTTCCATTTTTTTCTTCAAAATATTCTGGAAATATTTATTTTGGTTACGATTCAGAACACCGTGAAATTTTAGCGGTTTATGCGGCATATGAAGGACAAGCAATGAAATTCCCAATTTCCAATTCTTTGCTCGCAATTGATTTTTCTAGATTTTTTCCAATCAGAGTAATGGACGAGGGAGTGATTCCTGACATTTTTTATCAAGATAAAGCTTGGTGGATTAGTTCATTGCAAAAAAGTTCAACACCAAAATTTTTGCGAATTTTAAGCGGGATTGGAACTGATTTCACTCCGATTTTATTAAAAAATATTTTATCATTTCAATTAGTTCCTGGATTTAAAGAGCATCAAATTTATGGAATATCTTTTGACGAAACTTCGTCTCGCATTTATCGTTTTATTGATCAAGGATTTCAAAAAAAAGATAAAGTTATTTGGCAATCATTAAAAATTAATTCTGGAAAACATAAAATTATTAAAGGATCTTTAATTGAAAAAGAAGATGGAGAAGAAAATGGTAAAATTCAATATTTTCTTACTAATGATGGCGGTAAAAATTGGACAAAAGCCGAGCCAAACAAAATGATAATTTTTAAAACATCCGGCAGCGATTTTAGATGGAAAGTTGAACTTTCCCAATCCCCTAATGTTTTTTATAGCCCGTGGTTAACAAGAGTTATGGTGGATTATTATCAAGTTAGAGATTAATTATTTGACTGCGTTTTTGAGTATGATATACTAAAATTAATTATAATTTCTTTCTTTTTAAGAAATGTGTCATACTTTTACTATGAACAAGAAAAATCTAATCAAATGGTCTTTATATGATTTTGCAAATTCCTTTGTTTTTATAAATTTTCTTTTGTATTTTTCACAATGGATGGTTATAGATGGTGGACTTTCTGATTTTTGGTACAATGCCATTTTTGCAATAGCCTCCATTTTATTATTTTTATCAGCTCCGACACTGGCTTCTTTTACCGATAAATATGGCGGAAGAAAATATTTACTAAATTTTGCCACCATAGGAACATTTTTAAGTTATGGACTGGCTACCACTTTTGCTTATTTAGGAACACAATATATTTTTATAATTGCAATTTGTTTTTTACTTGGACAATATTTTTATCAACTTTCTTTTGTCTTTTACAACACCCTAATTGAAGATGTGGCTGATAAAGAACACCGAGCAAGAGCTTCTGGTATTGGACAATTCTCAAACAGTTTAGGGCAAATAACTGGCCTTTTGATCGCGCTGCCTTTATCAGCGACAAGACTGCAGCCATTATTTCCGTCCTTGATAATATTTATCATACTTTCATTGCCAATGATGATTTATTTTATTGATAGCAAACCAAAAGAAAGAAGACTTAATGTTAGAATTTTGAGAGAAGGTGAAAAAGAATATATCAAAAAAATGAAAATTTTTTTCTCTGTTTCAATCGCAGTTCCAATGTTAGTATCATTCTTTTTCTTTAATGATGCGTTGATTACAATATCTAATAATTATCCGATTTATATGGAGAGAGTTTTTGGTGTTTCTGATAACATTAAAAATTATCTTCTCTTGGCTGTTCTTTTAATGTCGGCAACAGGAGGGATTGTTTCTGGTTGGATCGCAGATAAAATTGGAGCATTGAAAACATTAAAATTTATTCTAATCGGTTGGATAATATTAATTCCTTTAATTGCCACATCTAAAAGTCTGATTTCATTGTCAATATTTTCTAGTTTGGTTGGTTTGTTAATAGGTTCTGTTTTTGCCGTCACCAGAGCTTATTTAAGCGAAATATTAAAAAAAGAAGAACTTGGTTATGGTTTTTCTTTTTACACCATAGCTGAACGTTTTGCCATGTTGTTTGGTCCATTAACCTATGGAGGAATTATAGCTATTTTGGGCACACAACATACAAGTTATCGTATAGCCATGCTATCTATGGTGGTGTTCGTTATTATTGGTCTAGTTATTTTATCTAAATGGAAAAGAGAAACAAAATTTAGCAACGTATAATTTTATTGTATCGGAAAATGTATATTTGTTAAAATTTGCGCAAAATTTGTGAAACAAATTTTGCCTATTTTTATTTTTTAATTTATTTTTTATGTTAATGATTCGTTTATCACGCGTGGGCAAA
>CAYHOD010000072.1:0-792 GCA_964358215.1 uncultured Gammaproteobacteria bacterium
TGCAATAAACAGGCCTTACTCCGTCAGGTTTAAATTTTACTTTTATTTTTTGCTTGCATACCCAGCATTCTGTTTCATATTCTTCTTTTTTTATTTGTTTTTTTTGTTGTGTTTGTTGTGTTGGAATTGGAAAGGTTTGCGGTCTCTGTATTATACTTTTAGAGTTTTCTGTAACGCGAGGCAAAGTGTTGGAAGAAATATTTTTTTGAGAAGGACTAAATTCTATACCCAATTTTTCTAATTCTAAATAAGATTCATTTCTTTTTGATTCAGCTGAACGAGTTGGCAAGAATTCAGAAGGTATTTCTATTTCTCCTTTTTTAGCTTTTTTTAAACACGATTCGCAAAAAACCGGTCTTTTACCATCAGGAAGAAAAATTACTTTTATTTTTTTCTTACACAAAGAGCAAACCGCGTCATATAAACCAGAAGCGCTGGGACGAGGGGTAAATGTTGTTGTTGATGATGATTTTGACGACGCTTCATCAAAAATTCCAGACCAGCGAGCAATTTTTTCTTCAACCATTTGTCGAGATTGTCCGTATCTTTCCCGGGAAAGTCGAATCACTTTTTCCCTATTATTTTTTTCTTTAGAAAGATATTCTGCTGGCGACAGAGTTTGAGCTGAAAATGGAAGAGTGGTTATGCCATCAATCATTAACTTTAAATAAATATTATAATTTGGTAAATTAACTAAATCTTGAATAGTAAATTTTTCAATAAATTCATTTAGTAAAATTAATCCTACGTTGGGGCAATTAGTAAAACAATCATTTGTACAACCTTTCCCAA
>CAYHOD010000072.1:802-4059 GCA_964358215.1 uncultured Gammaproteobacteria bacterium
AGTAAACTTGCGCGAAACCCAAATTCACCAAATCATTGATAACGAATTCCGGCTCAAATTCTGGTTCCAAAAATTCGGCGTCCGAGGCGCCCACGCGAAAAACGATCATCGTGCCGACATTTCCAAAAACCGCGTCGCGCACCACCGTGCTTTGCTCGTTAATCAACTGGCCAATATATTGATGGGCAATAATTAAATTAAGACGATATTTTCGCGCTTCAGATAAAATTGACGCGAAAGAATCAGTGGCAAAATTTTGAAATTCATCAACATAAAGATAAAAATCTTTCCTTTCTTCCTCTGGAATTCTTACTCTTTCCATTGTTGATAATTGAATTTGAGTAATAATCATTGATCCTAAAAGAGAAGAATTATCTTCGCCAATTCTTCCTTTAGAAACATCAACAAGAAGAATTTTTTTTGTATCCATTATCTCTGGAATATTAACTGTGCTTTTTGATTGACCAACAATATTTCTAATTAAAGAGACATTTAAAAATTGACCGACTTTATTTTGAATCGGGGCAATTGCTTCATTGCGATAATTTTCTCCCCAAGCCTGAAATTCATTAACCCAAAAAGATTTAACAACAGAATCTTTTATATTATTGATAATTTTCTGGCGATAATTTTTATCAACCAAAAGTCTAGGAATGCCTAAAAGCGTTGAACCCGGCGTGTCTAAAAGAGCCAAAATACAATTACTTAAAATATATTCCATTCGAGCTGACCAAACATTTGCCCAAATTTTAGTAAAAACGCCAATCAATCCAGAAGCGATTAAATGTTTAAATTTTGGATCAGCAACTTCTAAAATATTAAAGCTAATCGGAAATTCAGTGTCAGCCGGATTAAAATAAATAATATCATTAACTCGATGCGCAGGAATTTGTTCTAAAACTTCTTCAATAAATTGTCCATGAGGATCAATAATTGCCACCCCTTCGCCTTTATAAATATCTTGCAAGGCAAAATTTTTCAAAAGCGCTGTTTTTCCAACGCCAGTTTTTCCAACAACATACATGTGTTGACGACGATCTTGTCGTTTAATCCCAAAAACTTTTTCTTGTTTTCGAAAATTAGTTTTAGCAAAAAAGGTTATTTCTTCGTTGTTCATAAAAATAGCTTGTAGCTGGTAGCTTTTTAGCTTGTAGAAACAATAAAATACAAAATAAAAAACTAAATAAGAGGCTCGGCTTCTTTGACAGTTTTTTCTTTTTCTTCTTTTTTTATTTCTTTTTTCTCAACTTCTTTGATTGTCTTTTTTCCCGTTTCAAGTTTTTCTTTCTTTAATTTTTCTAAATTTTTTTTAATGATTTCTATTGGTAAGGAATATTTTTCTCTGCTTTGTTTAATTATTTCTTCTCGATAAGATGGATGAATTGGAGGTAAAATATTTAATGTCTCGGCTGAAAAAGGATCAAAAGTTTCTCCATCAATAGACATTTTAATAAAAAATTCCCGGGTTCCTAAATTAATCATATCCTCAATTCGAAAAATTGGCGCCATTTCAGTAACTAAACTTTGAGCGTCAGGACCGCCAACTCTAAAAATAACAATTGTTCCAACATTTCCCATTACAGTGGCTAAAACTGACGGTAAAAGTTGTCCAATATATTGATGAGCAACAACAAGACAAAGTCCGTATTTTCTTGATTCGGCAAAGATATTTTCAAAAGTTGTTGTTACTAAATTTTGAAATTCATCAACATAAAGATAAAAATCTTTTCTTTCTTCTTCTTTTAAAGAAGCCCGGGCCATGCCAGCTTGATAAAGTTTTGTAATAAACATTGAACCAAAAAAACTGGAATTTTCTTCTCCCATTTTTCCTTTAGCAAGATTTATTAAAAGAATTTTTTGAGAATTTATAATTTCTTCCAAATTAATTTTATTTTTTTCCTGACCAAAAATATTTCTAAGCAATGGATTGGAAAGAAATTGAGATAATTTATTAACCAAAGGAATGATTGCTTCAGCGTCAAATTTTTCCGACCAATCGGCAAATTCAATAGCGAAAAATCTTTTAACCATTTCGTCTTCAATATAATTTACCACTTCTTGACGGTAATTTCTATCAGTTAACATTAAAATCATTCCTTGCATTGTGGCATGAGGATAATCCAAAAGAGCTAAACAAGTAAAACGAAAAACGTGCTCTAATCTCGGCGTCCAGTTAGCGCCAAATTGTTTTTCTAAAATTTCAATTAATCCTTGTGAAACTTGATGCTTTAATTCAGGATTAATATTCTGCAATGGATTAAAAGAAACCGGATAATTTAAATCTGACGGATCAATTAAAATAACATCATTGATTCTTTCTTTTGGAATGAAATTTAAAATTGTTTCAATTAAATCTCCGTGAGGATCAATTAACCCAACGCCATAACCGTAAGCAATATCCTGACGAATTAAAAGTTCTAAAAATTTACTTTTACCAACTCCGCTTTTTCCAATAATATACATGTGTCGTCTTCTATCTTTTCTTTTAATTCCAAAAAGAAATTTTTTTTCTTCTAAAATTGCTTGATAATTAGTTCGACCAAAAAAACAACAATCTCGAGAGTTTATTTTTCCATAAATTGGCAATTCTGGCGGCGGCGGAGCTAATCTAAATTTTCGAATTCTAATGTCCGGCATAAAAAACATTATAATTGTAACATTTTAAACAATCGGAGGTTCGACCTCCGACATTGATATTTTGATTTTCTATAATTCTTAATTCATGATTCTTAATTTTTATTTTATTTTTTCTTTTTTGATTTTGTCTTAATTTTTAAAACCTCTTGATTATTATAATGTCCGCAATTTAAACAAGCGTGATGAGGCAAAACTGATTTTTTGCATTGCGCGCAAATTGCCAGTCTTTGTTTTTTAAGAGCAAAAGTAGAAGTTTTTATTCTTTTTGAAGATTTTGTTCTTTTTTGTGTGGGTAAGGCCATAAAATTAAAAATTAAAAAATAAAAAAATTTAAATATTTATATTATAATTTACGTTCATTTTATTTATATTATCAAATTAAATTCATTTAATCAATAAAATGTCAATATTAAAATGAAAAACTTAAATAATTGTTAATTTTGTTGTTATAGCTTATAATCATAGCATGAAAAAAATTAATTTTCCAAAAATTATCCAGATATTATTTTACATTTTTATTTTTTGCTATTTATTAGCTCATTCTTATAGTTATTTAGATCCAGACTTTGGTTGGCATTTAAAGGTTGGCGAGCAAATTGTAACAGAAAAAGCCGTGCCAA
>CAYHOD010000073.1:0-3995 GCA_964358215.1 uncultured Gammaproteobacteria bacterium
GGATGACACATGCACATTCTGTCATTTCGACTGTAATGGAGAAATCCCTTTATTTCCATTCTTCGCTTAAATCTTTCCAAGAAGGATTTATTTTTTTAATTAAAAATTCTTTTTTATTTCTCCGCCATTTTTTTAATTGTTTTTCTCTTTCAATCGCAGATATAATATTATTACTTTCTTCATAAAAAACAAGCTTTGTGCACTGATATTTTTTAGAAAATCCATAGAAAATCCCTTGTTTGTGTTCTATTATTCTACGTTCTAAATTATTTGTAACACCAATATAAAGCGTCCCTGTTCTACTTGCCATGATATAAATATAATAATTCCTCTCCATATAATTTAAGGGATTCCTCGGCTTCGCTCGGAATGACACAGTTAATTTTATAATTGTTTCGACTTCGCTCGGGATGACACAGTTTATTTTATAATTGAATCGACTTCGGGGATGACACATGCACATTCTGTCATTTCGACCGAAGCGCAGCGAAGTGGAGAAATCCCTTTATTTTAAAAGTTTTGTTTCAAATTATAGTTTAAGGGATCCCTCGGCTTCGCTCGGGATGACATAATTGCATTGTTATTTTAGCTTTAATTTTATTACAAATTACTAATTACTAATTGCTTCCATCGCCGCTTTTTGAAATAATGTTTTTAAAGTTTCGTCGTCAATTTGTTTTAACTCTGTTTCACTCATGCCTGATTGCAATAAAAATTGTCTCATTTGATCAACCGACATTCCTTGTAAATTAATTGGATTATTTGTTTCATTTGTCTTTGTGTCTAGCGGAATTTCAGAAGGAGAATCAGGGGTGAGTTCAACTGGATTAATTCCAGTTTCTTTTACTGTTTCATTATAAATTTTTTTTAGAGTTTCGTCGTCAACTTTATTTAATTGCTCTTGAGAAATTCCATTTTGTAACAAAATTTGTCTCATTTGTTCTGTTGATAGAGTGGCAGGCGCAGATGAAGCGAAAGAATCAAAATTAATAATATTATTTTCTGTTTCTTGTTTTGTTCTAGGAGTTTGAGGAATTCCTGTTTTATCGCAAGTTTTTCCTGTCGGACAATTTGGATCTGTTTTAGCTTCTATTTCAGCTTTATCTGAAATTCCATCGGAATCAGAATCTTTCAAATATGGCGAGGTGAAATAAACATATAATTCATCATAATCCGAAAGTCCGTCGCGATCTGTGTCTTTATTTTTTAATTCTTCCAAATTTGTATTTTGTTGCGAAGAAGAAATATTTTTTGCTGTATTATTTTTATATAAATAATCAAATGGTTTGTAAATTTTATTTTTAATTTGTGTAAATCCCAAAAAAAGTATTAAAATTCCAAAAATAATAAAGCCGCCGGCGATTATTTTTTTTTGTTTATTAAAAATTTGAGATTTTGTTTTGTTTGATCCATAATGCATAAAATAAGCAAAATTTTTAATTTTTAATTTTTAATTTTTAAATAATTTTTAATGAAATAATTTTCAAACAAAAAAATAATAAAAGAAAGTTTGGAAATTGTCTCCCTACTGGAGATCTACCGAAGGCAGAGAAATTAAAGTTATTATTTTTCATTTTTATTTTTACATTTTGATTTTTCATTGTATCATAAAAATAATTTAAAAACAATGCTTTTTATTTATCCACAAATAAAAATTGCAAATTTCAAATTGTAAAAATGTTATAATGTTTTTTATGTTTATTCATCCTCAAAAAATTATTGTTGGCATGTCCGGAGGAGTTGATTCTTCAATGGCTTTAGTTTTGCTTAAAAACCAAGGTTGGCAGCCAATTGGCGTTTCTTTAAAATATGCAACTTGGCAAAATTGTCAAAATTTATTGCCAGAAAATATTTGTTGCGACACAGAGTCTTTCAAAATAGCTCGCAATGTTTGTAAAAAATTAAATGTTCCGCATTACATCGTTAATGTCAGTAAAAATTTTAAAGAAAAAGTAATTGATTATTTTATTTCTGAATTACAAAATTCTAAAACTCCAAATCCTTGCGTTATTTGTAATCGTTATTTAAAATTTCAAAAACTTTTTGAATTTGCAAAAAAACATAAAATTAAATATGTTGCAACCGGACACTACGCGCGCATACGCGAATTAAAAACGCAAAACAAAAAATGCAAAACACAAAAAATTATTAATCAACAAAATAAAATTTACCAACTTGCAATTGCGAAAGATAAAGTAAAAGATCAAACTTATTCTTTGTCTTTTTTGCCTCAAAAATGGCTAAAATATATTATTTTCCCATTGGGGAATTACACAAAAACAGAAATATATAAAATGGCTGAACAAGAAGGATTTAAATTTTTTCTTAAAAAAAAACAAAGTCAAGATTTCTGTTTTGTTGCCAATAAATCAATGGAATGTTTTTTAAAAAAAGAAATCGGAGAAAAACAAGGATTAATATTAGACATTAATAAAAATATTTTGGGACAACATCAGGGTCTTCATTTTTTTACCATTGGACAAAGAAAGGGAATCAAACTTCCGCAAGGACCGTATTTTGTTGTTGATAAAGATGTTTTAAATAATCTTTTAATTGTCACTAAAGACGAAAAAAAACTTTATCGCAAAGAAATTTTAGTTTCTCCTTTTTATTTTATTTCTAAAATTTTTTTTGAAAATAAAATTCGCGTAAAAGTTAAAATTCGTTATTGTCAATTTGCTTCTCCTGCCACGTTATTTTTAATTTCTAAAAATAGAGCAAAAATAATTTTTGACAAACCGCAAAGAGCGGTTACTCCCGGACAATTCGCTGTTTTTTATAAAAAAAATATTTGTTTGGGTTGTGGCAAAATAATATAAAAAAAATTCAAATTTTCTGCCTACGGCAGATCCCTGCCTGCCGTAGGCACGGTACCGTAGGCAGACAATCAATGTCAAAATTTTAATAACAAAGAAACAAAAAACGTAAAACAAAAAATGCAAAATAATAATTTAAAATTCAAAACAAAATAAAATAATTTTTTATTTTAAATTTTGTGATGTTATTTTACGTTTTTATTATTTGCCTTTCCAAATTATACTCGCCTACTCGTGACTGGTTACTTATTACTTTTATTTATTCTCTATGTCTGCATCAATTATTGGTTTAAAATCTTCAAATGGTAGAGCGCCGGAAACTAATTTTCCATTTACAAAAGTGGCTGGCGTTCCTTCAACGCCTTTTAATTGTCCTTCGGCTAAATCATTTTTTACTTTTTCTGAATATTTTTCAGAATCAAGACAGCTATTAAATTTTTTACTGTCTAAATTTAATTCTTTTGCCCATTTTCTAAAATTATCAATACTGAATTGCGCTTGATTGACAAATAATTTGTCGTGCATTTCCCAAAATTTTTCTTGTTCGCTGGCGCATTCCGCCGCTTCAGCCGCTTTTTGAGCGTTTTTATGAAAACTTAATGGATAATGTTTAAAAACTATTTGTACTTTGTCTTTATAATTTTCTAAAGTTTTAGTTAGGGTATCTTCAAATCTTGCGCAATATGAACATTGAAAATCAGAAAAAACCACTAAGGTTATTGGCGCGTTTAAATTACCTTTGATGTGATTATTTTTTGTTATTTCAAAAGTGGCTGTTTTAATTTGCTGAGGCTTTTCAGAAGGAGGTGGCGTTGTTGGCGGTTTAATATTTGGAACAAAATTTTTATTTTCAACAAGATTTTTTTTCGCGCTTGTTTGATTATTTTGCGCGTTTGTAAAAAATAAATAAATACCAATCAAACTAAAAATTACTATACCAACAACTAAGCCTAAAATAAAAGTTAATTTAGGCGAAGTGTTTTCAAAAAAAGATTTGTTTTGCGAAACATTTTTTAAGGCAATGTTTTCATCAGCCTGTTTTTTTTCTTCCATAAAAAATAATTAAATTATAAAGTTAAAGGAATTTCTCCACTTCGTTGCGCTTCGGTCGAAATGACAATATGTGTCATCCCGAGCGAAGCCGACTCAATTATAAATTAACTGTGTCATTCCGAGCGA
>CAYHOD010000074.1:0-3967 GCA_964358215.1 uncultured Gammaproteobacteria bacterium
AACTTTTTGAAAAAATTTCCTAAAAATTTGAAATTTTCTACTCGAAAGAGTATTCTGCGACAGACCCATAAAATTCTAAATTTTATAGACCCATTAAAGGTTAAAAAGTATTTTTTTATTTTAAAATTATGTTAAAAAATATTTTAAATCAAAATTATAATAATAAAAAATTAATTTTAGCTATTTTATTTTTTGTAAGTATTTTAGCTATAGCTTTTTTTTGCTTTTTCCCTAATATTTTTTCTTTGATACTTATTATTATAATTATTTTATTATTTTTTGCTATTAAACCAGAAATTGGTTTATATTTTATGGTATTTTTTTTGCCAGTGATTCATATAAATTTTAATTATAATAATCTAGTAATTCCGTTTATAGATTTATTAAGTTTAATTATTGGAATATCGTTTCTTGTTAGAATAATTTATTTTAATTTGTTTAATAATATTGTTGAAAAAATTATTTTTCCTTATTTGTCTGTTTTTTTGTTATTTTTTGGAGCGATTGTAATTTCCAGTTTATTCTCTGATAATATTATTTCCAGCTTATGGTATAACTTGCGTTGGATTTTATTTTTTTATCTGATTTATTTAGTTTTGCCTTACAATATTATTAAGAGTGAAAAGATACTTAAAAATTCAATAATTATTTTTGTTATTTCTGGTTTAATTATCGCTTGCGTAGGCTTGGCTTCATTGTATTCTCAAGATTGGCAAAATGAATTTGTGAGAGTAAGGCCATTAGGTTGGTATAATATTTATCCTTTTGGTCAAAATCAAAATTTATTGGCTGAAATCTGGATAGCAACGATATTTTTTGTCTTAGCGTTAAAATACTGGTTTAATTCGATTGTCTTTAAAAAATTAGCTGGCATTATGGTTGTTTTATTATCTTTAATATTATTAGGAACTTTTTCCCGCGCAGCTTGGATAATTTTATTATTACAATTATTTATTTATTTTTTATATAAAAAGAAGCTAATTATTAAAAAAATTATCGTGCCAATAATTTTAATTTTGATTATTTTATTTCCATTAGTTGTTTATATGAATAAAATTCAGGATCAAAATAAAAGTTCTACTGAAAACAGATGGCTGTTGACGCAAATTTCTTTACAGGCTTTTAAGAATAAGCCGATATTTGGTTATGGTGGTGGTGAATTTATTAATTTAGTTGCAGATAATCTCAGATTTAGAGCTAAATATGGAGATCCATTAGATTCTCACGGAGTTTGGCAAAAAATATTAGCTGAAAATGGAATAGTTGGAGTTATTGCTTTTGCGATGTTTTCTTTTTGTATTTTTAAAGATTTTTTTATCTGTGTTAAAAAACATCAAGAAAAGATTAACTTATTATTGCCTTTGATTATCGGCTGTTTAGGTGTTTTTTTGTTTGAATTTTTCAACACGTCGTATTATAAAGGAAAACTATGGCTTGTTATTGCATTAGTTGTGGCGACTGTTAAGTTAGTTAATGAAGGGTCTATCGCCGAATACGGTATTCGGCGACAGACCTATGAAAATAAAATATATGCGCGAAAATCAGAAAATTAAAATAATTTATATTATTCCAACGCTTGATATGGGTGGCGCTGAGCGGTTAGTTATTGATGTTATAAAAAATTTAGATCAAGAAAAATTTATTGTTAAAATTATTTGTATGAAAAGATCTGGCGCTTGGGATGTGGAATTAAAAGATTACGGTATTCCATTAATTTTGCTTGGACAAAAACGGGGAATTAGTTTTATTAGTTTAATAAAATTAATTAAAATTTTAAAACAGGAACATCCAGACATTGTTCATACACATCTTTTTGGAGCTGATTTTTATGGTTCAGTCGCCGCTCGTTTGATTGGAATAAAATATTTAGTTTCAACAGAACATAATTTGAATTACAGTGAAAATGTGGTGAAAAAAATTATAAAAATATTTATTAGTAAATTATTTAATAACATTATAACTGTATCAGAGGCTGTAAAAAAGTATATGATAAAAAGTTATTATGTTAAAGAAAAAAAAATATTAGTTATTTATAATGGCGTTGATATTAATAAGTTTTTTCAACCTTTGAATAAGAAAGATGGCGTGAGAGAAAATAAAAATATAATTATTGGCTCAATCGGTCGTTTAACTAAACAAAAAGGTTTTGAATATTTAATTGAAGCTATTAATAAATTATCTGTTAGTCAAGATATTGAATGCTTGATTGTTGGCGAAGGAGAATTAAAAACATTATTTCAGGAAAAAGTAAAAAAAATAGGATTAGAAAATAAAATAAAATTTTTGGGTTTACAAAAAGATATTAAATTCTTCTTAAATAAAATTGATATTTTTATTTTACCTTCTTTGTGGGAAGGATTCGGAATAGTACTTTTGGAGGCAGGTTTAGCAGGCGTGCCTGTGATCGCATCTAAAATAGACGGAATAACAGAAATTATTGAAGATAATAAAGATGGATTATTAGTAAATCCAGCTGACAGTAACGAGTTAGCGCAAAAAATTGAATATTTAATTAAACAAAAAGAATTAAAAAATAAATTAGCAATTAATCTGCAAACAAAAATAAAAAATAATTTTTCTATTCAAAAAATTGTTGTTCAATATGAGCAATATTATATTAATTTAAATAAATGAAAATTTTATTAATTAACAAATTTCATTATTTGCGTGGTGGAGCTGAGCGCGTTTATTTTAATACAGCTAAAGTTTTATCAGAGCATGGTCATGATTTAGCTTTTTTTTCAATGAATCGTCCAAAGAACGTAGTAAGTCGTTGGTCAAAGTATTTTATTGATTATGTTGATTATCAAGATAAGAAATTAAGTTTTTTAGAAAAAATAAAAATTGTTTTAAAAATTTTGTATAATTATCAGGCTAAACAAAATTTAGAAAAATTACTTAGAGAATTTCAGCCAGATATTGCTCATTTGCATAATATTTATCATCAATTATCTCCGTCAATTATAGACACGTTAAAAAAATATCAGATACCAACGGTTATGACTTTGCATGATTATAAATTAATTTGTCCTAATTATAAGATATATAGTAAAAATGAAGTTTGCTATAAATGTCAAGGTGAAAGATATTATAATTGTTTTTTTCGTAAATGTATGAAAGATTCTTATGCAAAAAGTTTTTTAGTTATGATAGAAGCGTATTTAAATAATAAAATTTTAAAATTATATCATAAAATTGATTTTTTTATTGCGCCAAGTCATTTTATGGAAGATGTTTGCGTTAAATTTGGAATTTTAGAAAATAAACTTAGAGTTGTTAATAATTTTGTAGATTCTTCTTGTATCTCTAATGCAAAAGTAAGTGATAAAAGTTATTTATTATATTTTGGTAGATTGTCAGAAGAAAAAGGCATAGATATTTTATTAGAGGCAATGAAAAAAATTGAAGATAATATTAAATTGAAAATTGTTGGCGCAGGACCAGAGGAGAAAAAGTTAAAAATTAAAAGTGTAAAGTTAAAAGTGGAAAAAAATATTGAGTTTATTGGTCATAAATATGGAAAGGAATTAAATAATCTAATTATTAACGCAAAAGCAATTATTATTCCTTCAATATGGTTGGAAAATATGCCAATGAGTATGCTGGAATCAATGGCCTTAGGAAAAGTGGTGATAGCTTCAAAAATTGGTGGTATTTCAGAAGTAATAAAAGATGGCGTGAATGGAATGTTGTTTAGCTCTGGTAATAGCGATAGTTTGGCTACAAAAATAAATCAATTGAGAGAAATTAATATTAATGATATGGAAAAAAATGCAATAGCAACAATAAAAAATTTTTCGTCTAAAAAACATTATGACAATATAATAAATATTTATAAAAAATTAATAAGATAACGCCTCTTGATATTAGTAATAAGGTGTGGTAAGGTTTTGTGTTAAATTTACAAATACAAATAGGGTCTGTCGCCGAATACTCTTTCGAGTAGAAAATTTCAAATTTTTAGGAA
>CAYHOD010000075.1:0-3776 GCA_964358215.1 uncultured Gammaproteobacteria bacterium
AAGAAATTAAATATATTAAGTAAGCCTGTATTTAATTTGCAATTTGCAATTTAAATGCGCCGAAGTGGTGAAATTGGTAGACACGCGGGTCTCAAAAACCCGTGAGCTTTGCTCATGTCGGTTCAAGTCCGACCTTCGGCATTAAAAATATGAAAATATTAATTACCGGCGGGGCTGGATTTATTGGCTCTAATTTTATACATTATTGGATAAAAAAATATCCAAATGACAAAATTGTTAATCTGGATATTTTAACTTATGCTGGAAATTTGAAAAATTTAAAAGATATTGAAAATAATCCTAACTATAAATTCATTAAAGGCGATATTTGTAACGCTAAATTAATAAATAATTTAACAAGAGGCATTGATTTAATTGTTCATTTTGCCGCGGAGTCGCATGTTGACCGTTCAATTACAAACAGCCAAGATTTTATTCGAACTAATGTTGAAGGTACGCGAGTTTTACTTGATGCCGCAAAAAATAATAATATTAGATTTCATCATATCTCTACTGATGAAGTTTTTGGCTCGCTTAATTTTAAAGATAAACCTTTTAATGAAAAAACACCTTATAATCCACGTAGTCCTTATAGCGCTTCAAAGGCGGCCGCGGATCATTTGGTTCGAGCTTATTTTCATACCCATAAATTACCCATTACAATTTCTAATTGTTCTAATAATTTTGGACCATATCAATTTCCAGAAAAAATTATTCCGCTTTTTATTACAAATTTAATAAAAAATAAAAAAATTCCTGTTTATGGCCAAGGTAAAAATATTCGCGATTGGATTCATGTGGATGATCATAATGCAGGAGTGGATTTAATAATTCAGAAAGGTAGAATTGGCGAAACATATTGTCTGGGCAGCGGAAATCAATTATGTAATTTGGAATTAACAAAAATGATTTTAAAATTAATGGGTAAGGGAGAGGAAATGATTGAATATGTTGCGGATAGATTAGGACATGATTTGCGTTATGATATAGATTTTTCTAAAATTCAAAATGAATTGGGTTGGGAGCCAAAAATGGATTTTAAACAAGGACTTAAAAAAACAATAGAGTGGTATAAAAATAATTTAAAATGGTGGAAAAAATTATTATGATTTATGTAGGGGCCATGGCTTGCCCGTGCCATGTAAGGGCGTATTACAATACGCCCTTACATTATTATAATTTTAATTTAAATAAAAAAAACGCGATTAATACGCGTTTTTTTTATTTTAATATTATTTTCTATTATTCAACTGGTGGTACTTCTGGCGCATTGGAATTATTATTATTGTTTACAGCTGGTGCTGACGCCGGAACTTGTACTGGAGCTGCATTTTTTTCAGCCGCAGGTTTTGCTTCATATTCAGCAATGGCCTGAACGACTTTTCCATCTTTCTTTAAATCTTCTACAAACAATACCTGAGCTCGATTGATTCTCATTAAATCTTTTGGTCCGTGCAATTCTTCTCCTAATTTAATTAAAGAAATAGATTGTTGTGTTTGTTGTTGTTCTGGATTTTTTGGATCTTGAGATTTTTGTAACACTTGTTTTACTTGAAGATAATAAATACTATCCATTACAACTTCATAGGCGTTTTCTTTAATTACATGACCAAAATAAACTTGTCCATTAGTTAAAAACACTCCTTGCCATTCGCTTGGAGAAGATTTTGTTATTCCCGCTTCCTTATTATTTTTCAAAGCATAACTCACTCCTCCAATAATGATTAAAATTACAATAATTAATCCGACAATCAATCCTGTTGCTTTTGGAGCAGCAATATTATTTTTTTGAGAAGATTTTACTTCTGCTGTTTCAATTTCATTAAAATCTTCCATTGGTGATTTTCTAATATCTATAGCCATATTTTTCTCCTTTTTATTAATTTGATTAGTATTAATAATACTTATTTTTACAAATTAATAAATATAAAATTTAAAAATAATTAAAATTTTCGACCAAATAAAATTCGCTAATTAGAGTAATTTATTTATTAATTAGCAAAAAATTATAAATTATTAATATTATTTAATATTTTAAAAATATTGTCAAAAATTTTTTGTGAATAACTTTAATTAGCTTGTAGAAAATGTAAAAAAAATTAACAATTAACAAACAACGATCAACAATATAAATTTGCAATTTACAATTTACGATTTGAAATTCATTTATTTCTTAGTTACTCTTAAAATTTCTTCCGGGGTTGTAATGCCTTCAATAATTTTTTCTATTCCGTGCTGCCTTAAAGAAATCATTCCTTTTTCTATAGCTTTTTTTTGAATTTCTCTAACAGAAGCGCGAGAAAGAACTAAAGCTCTTATATCATCATCCACAATTAAAATTTCAAAAATTCCGATTCGTCCTTTATATCCGGTAAAATTACAAGCAGGACACTTTCTTCCTTTTTGAAATACAATCTTTTCTTGTTTTTCTAATTCAAAAGTTTCAATAATTTCCTTAGAGGGTTTGTATTTTTCTACGCATTCTATACAATTTTTTCGAATTAATCTCTGAGCAATAATTATTGAAACAGATGAAGAAATTAAAAATGGCTCTACTTTCATATCCATTAAACGAACCAAAGCGCTTGCTGTATCATTAGTATGAAGAGTGCTTAAAATTAAATGTCCGGTCATTGCCGCGTGAATAACTATTTCTGCTGTTTCTAAATTGCGAATTTCTCCAACCATTATAATGTTTGGATCTTGTCGAAGTAAACAATTTAATCCTTTTATAAAAGTTAAATCTTTGGTAATTTGAGTCTGTCTGATTAATGGTAAATGATATTCAATTGGATCTTCTAATGTAAGAATACTTTTTTCTACTGTATTTAAACTATTAAGAATAGAATATAAAGTCGTTGTTTTACCGCTTCCGGTTGGACCAGTGACTAATATTAATCCATTTGGTTTTTTAACTACCGCTTCAAATTCTTTGAATTGAGTGAGATTCATCCCTAAATTTTCTAAATCAACAAGAATTGAATTGATATTTAATATTCTGATGACCGCGCATTCTCCGTAAAGAGTTGGAAAAATTGAAACTCTTAAATCTAAATTTTGATTTTTAATATTTATTTGAAAACGCCCGTCTTGAGGCATTCTTGTTTCAGTAATATTTAATTGAGCTAAAATTTTTATCCGGGCAATTAATGCTGAAAGTAAGTGTATTGGTTCTTTTGTTATTTCTTTTAGAATTCCGTCTATTCTAAAACGAAAACGAACAAAATCCTTTTCAGGTTCAATGTGAATATCGCTTGCTCCGGCTTCAACAGCTCGAACAAGATAATTATCAATTAAATTAATAATCATTTCTTTTCATTCAAAATTTTGAGTAGTCATAAAAAGCATTATAACATTAAAACAAAATAACATTTTAACATTAGAATATTATTCTCCTTGATTTTGAATTTTTTGTAAAATACAAAAGATTTAAAGTAAACTTAAAAAATATTTATAATTTTATTTTTGCAAAATAAATTAGTTGATTTTATTATGTATTGACATTTTTGTTTAGCTGCAACATACATTTAAAATAAATTGTATTTAATAATCAAGTGTGATAATATATGATTATGAAAAAAGAAGATCAAGAAAAATTAATAAAATATTGGCATGAAACGGCTAAACACGATTATGAAACAATGAAAAGTTTGTTTAAAAGTAAACGTTATGATGCTATAGTCATCGCAAAACAAAATGACACTTTTATGATATAACTGAACTTTAGTAAAAATTATTCAGCTCATGATGTCATTTCGACTGGAGCGAGTTCCTCG
>CAYHOD010000076.1:0-3764 GCA_964358215.1 uncultured Gammaproteobacteria bacterium
TACTAAAGTTCAGTTATATCATAAAAGTGTCATTTTGTTTTGCGATGACTATAGTAACTATAATTTGCCAAAGGCAAATTATTAATTTAATTACTGATTACGAGTTACGAGTTACGAGTTACTTTTATTTATTTGTGATTTTGGATTTTAAATTTATGCTTTTGCATTTTAATTTGCATTTTCCATAATTCTTGATTCTTAATTCTATGCTTTTTGATAAAATAAAAGGAATTCAAAAAAATATTTCTCTTGCTCCTTATACAACTTTTAAAATTGGCGGATTAGCCGATTATTTTTTTGAAGCAAAAAATGAAAAAGATTTAATTAAGATTATAAAAGTTGCAAGAAAATTTAAAATTCCATTTTTTCTTTTAGGTCGCGGTTCTAATATTTTAATATCAGACAAAGGATTTAGAGGGTTAGTAATTAGAAATTTAGTTTTTGGAGCAAAAATAATTAAAAATTTAAAACAAAAAATTACTTTTATACAAAAATCAGACGCTCATTATTTTCCAATTCATCCTAATAAATATTTACAATTTTCTGATTTAGATTATCAAACCGAACCGTTTGATACTGAAGTTGAAGTTTTTTCCGGAATGCCGTTGCAAGTTTTTATTCAATGGACATTTAAAAATAAATTAACCGGTTTTCAATGGTTTGCCGGAATTCCCGGAACTATTGGCGGCGCAATTATTTGCAATATTCATGGCGGCGCAAAATTATTTTCCGATTATGTTAGTGAAATCACTGTTTTAGATAAAAATAATCAGATAAAAAAAATTAAAAAAAATGACATAAAATTTGCTTATGATTTTAGCGATATAAAAAAAGAAGAATTATTAATTTTAAGAGTAAAAATTTTTCTTTCTTCTGGAAACATAAAACGCGCTAAATTTATTTATCAAGAATGGTTTAAAAGAAAGTTAAAAATTCAGCCGCAAACAAATTGCGCCGGATCTATTTTTAAAAATTTTTCTTTAAAGGTTGCAAAGAAAAATAACATTTTAACGCCATCAGCGGGCTGGCTTATTGATCAATGCGGACTTAAAGGTATGAAAATTGGAAAAGCAATTGTTTCTAAAAAACACGCAAACTTTATTGTGAATACTGGACAAGCTAAAGCAAATGATGTTATAATATTAATTAGTTTAATTAAACAAAAAGTTAGAAACAAATTTAATATTCAACTTCAAGAAGAAATTCAATATATTGGATTCTAATTTTATTTGACAAAATTTTTTTTATTCTTATAATTTGATTAATCGTCGTTTTGAGTTTTGTAGGTTGTTGATAAAAAATTAAAAATCTCTGCCTACGGCAGATCTGCCGAAGGCAGAAAAAATCAAAATTTATAACTAAAAAGCTATAAGCTAATTTATAATGATTCAAAATAATAATCAAAACAATTTTAAAAAAAATTCAAAAGATTTTTTAGAAATGCAAGGAGAAATTCTTGAGCTTCTTCCTGCCACGAGTTTTAAGGTAAAATTAGAAAATGGACATGAAATATTAGCGCATCTCTCAGGAAAAATGCGTTTAAATAAAATTCGTATTTTACCGGGAGATCAAGTAAAAGTTGAAATAAGTCCTTATGATTTATCAAAAGGAAGAATTATTTTTAGGTTTTAAAAATGAAAGTAACGAGTAACGAGCACAATTTACTGAAGGTAAAATATAATTGCAAATTTTTATATTAATTGTTGTCTGTTAAATGTTAATTTTTTTGCATTGTCGTTCTGATTTTTAATTTTTAATTTTTAATTTTTAATTTTTAATTACTGGTTACCGGTTACACGTTACTGGTTACTTTTTTTATGAAAGTACGCACATCGGTTAAAAAAATATGTAAAGATTGTCAAATAGTTCGTCGAGCAAAACGAATCGTTGTTATTTGTAAAAAAAGCGCTAAACATAAACAAAGGCAAGGATGATATGAAAAGTCAAAAGTCTCTGCCTACGGTACCGTGCCTACGGCAGGCAGGGATCTGCCGAAGGCAGAAAAAATCATAAATAAATAAAAGTAACTCGTAACTCGTAATCAGTAATTAAATTAATAATTTGCCTTTGGCAAATTATAGTTACTAGTTACGGATTACAGATTACTCTTAGTTAATTGTCATTTTCCATTTTGATTCTTGTTAAGATTTCGCTTTACGTTTTTCGTTTTATTATTTTTCTACAAGCTAAAAAGCTACAAGCTAATTTTATGGATATACCAAAAAATAACGAAGACAATACAGACTTTTCTGAAGTAGAACATAATCAAGTTAAAACTATATTAGATTTGCTCCCTGATCGGAGAGAGATTGAGCGAGTAAGGGTAACAATGGAAATGTCTCCGAACAACGTTGGTTCGACAAAGTATTCATATGCTCCTATTGAATTTGTTGTACCACTAAAATACGCGGTGACATTTGTAGATCTAGTTCAAGCTTCAACCCCTATTGAAAAACTCTCTATTATTATTGAGTCCGCATTACCTCAAATGAAAGTTGATCCTGTTTTAGCCCAACGAATTAATTCTGGAAAAAGTGTAAATGTAAAAGGTGGTTATTCTGCCGATACAACAATCGTTGTAATACGATATGATCAAAGCAATAATCATTACTATATTAAATTTGGTTATTCTTCTTGTGGGACATCAGTTGAACAGAAACCCGAAGGTGATATTAATGTAACCTTCAATGAACAACCAGATGAAATTATAGATGAAAGTCTTTATAGATTATTTGAACTTACTGGAAAAATAGAATATTTAAAGATTATGGGGGTAAGGCATAAAATGAAAACAACTAGCACAGAGCAAGGAAAAATAAAGAAGGTTGATGACCAAAGTTATTATGCTTTATTAGGCCTTAATCCATATTCTTTAAAATTTATGCCAGAAAATATTTTTGAGGCTGCCGTTAAAGGAATAAAAACATTTATTGTAAAAGCATTGCATCCTGATGCTACAGGGAAGAAACTAGATACATTTGAAGTTGAATTCTTCACTAAAATGTTGGAGGCAGCAGAAGTACTATCTAATAAAGAACAACGTGATCGGTATACTACTTGGTTAAAGTAAAGAGGTGTTTTTGGCTCTACACATTCACCCCTTATCCCCCTTGTGTAGCTGAAAACGAAAAACAAATTTTCTTTGACAAATGTAAAAAAAGCACTAAACATAAACAAAGGCAAGGATGATATGAAAAGTCAAAAGTTAAAAGTCAAAACGCAAAATAAAATTTTAAATTTCAAAAAGTAAAAAAAATAATTAATAAAATAATTTCTAATTTTCTACAAGCTAATTTTATGGCCAGAATAGAAGGAATAAATTTACCAAAAGATAAAAGAGTAGAAATAGGTTTAACCTATATTTTTGGTATTGGCCGCTCTTTGTCTAATAAAATTTTATCCCAAACAAAAATTAATCCAAGTGTAAAATGTAAAGACTTAAACGAAGAGGATGTAAATATTTTAAAAAATATTATTGAAAAATTAAAAGTGGAAGGAGAATTAAAAAGAGAAATTTTAGTTAATATTAAAAGATTAAAAGAAATTAATTGTTATCGAGGAAGTCGTCATAGTAAAAATTTGCCGTCTAGAGGTCAAAGAACAAAAACTAATTCTAGGACAAGAAGAGGAAATGTAAGAAAAACAATGGGCAGCGGTCGTAAATCAAGCAATGAAAAAACATAAACTTAGCTTGTAGCTTGTAGCTTTTTAGCTTGTAGCTTTTTAGCTTGTAGCTTTTTAGCTTGTAGCTTTTTAGCTTGTAG
>CAYHOD010000077.1:0-3739 GCA_964358215.1 uncultured Gammaproteobacteria bacterium
TTTTAAAGTAATAATTGCTTTTTTCCAATCCTTTGTTTTTCCTTTTGTTTTTCCGTGTCTTTTATTTTTTCCTTTTATTTTTAAAATATTAATTTTAATTGGTTTTACGTTATAAACGGCCTGGATAGCTTTTTTTATTTCAGTTTTATTTGAATTTTTAGCAACCTCAAAAACATAATGATTTAATATCGCCATATCAGTTGATTTTTCTGTGTTAATTGGCTTAATTAAAATTTTATAAGCGTCTTTATAATTTGCTTTATTTATTTTAATTTCAGTTTTTTTAATCTTTTCTTGTTGTATTTTTACATCTTTCGGTTTTTGCGTTTTTATTTTAACAGGTTGAGCTTTTTTTTGCTCTTTTTTTTCATCATCTTTTCCTGTCGTTTTTTTAAATATATTCAGTAAAGCCATAAACATTGTAACATTCTAACATTAGAACATTAAAATAATAAAATTAAAAAAGCATAACCAGCTAAAGCTGGGAAAATAAAAACCTTTATTTGCCCCACTTTAGTGGGCTATTAAAAAATTCAATAATTTCTAATTTTTAATTTTTAATTTTTCCTACAAGCTAAAAAGCTACAAGCTAATTTAAATAAGTTTTCTCTATTTTTTTAATTCCATTTTTTGCAATTAAAAAATATTTATATTTTAACAAATCTATTACATTTAAACAATCCGCTCTAATTGTTTCTATTGTTTTAATATTTTTTGCGGCGCGAATTAAATTTTCATTTTTACTATCAATGGCAATTAATATATTTTTCTTTTCTTTTTTATTTTTTGTTTGTTTTTTATTTGTTAATTGAAATAATTTATTTAAATTATTTAAAATTTTTAAAAATTCTTTCGTTTTCCATTGCGCTAAATTTAATGTATCTAATACTATTATTAAATTACTTTTTACTTTATCTGTCAAAACCATAAAAAGCGCTTTTCTTTTCATTTTTTTATTTATTTTTTGAGAAAAATTTCTTTCTTTTGTCGGACCAAAAACTATTCCTCCGCCTTTCCAAAGCGGTGAACGAATTGTTCCTGCTCGAGCGCGTCCAGTTCCTTTTTGTTTCCATGGTTTTTTCCCACCACCTCGAACTTCGCCTCGCGTTTTAGTATGCGCCAAAACTTGCCTTGCGTTAGCCATTTGAGCTACTGCCACTTGATGAACAACTTCTGATTTTATTTTTATATCAAAAATAGCTGGATTTAATTCTTGTTTTCCAACTTCATTTCCTTCTTGATTGTAGATTGTGACTGTTGGCATATAATTAATTTATGATTTATGATTGATGTAAAATACAAAATAAAAATATAAAATTTAAAAACTCAAAACTCAAAACTCAAATGTCAAAAGTCAAAACCACAACTAAAAACTTAAATCTTTTATCTTTTATTTTTTACCTTTAAGTGTTAATAAACTTGAAGCTAACATTTTTGAAATTTCATCAGCTTCTTTAAGAAAATTTTCTAAATTTTCTTTTTCTTGATTAATTAAATTTATATCTCTTAATAAACAAATCCAATATTTTGTTTCATTCGCTGATTTTAAGGCTATTTCGTAAAATTTTATAAAATCTTTTTTGGAACTTGCTGATTTAGCTTCTACGATATTTGCGCCAATACTTGTTCCTGATCTTAATAATTGATCAGTAATCATCCAAAATACTTTTCTATTTGGCAATTTTTCTAAAAATTTTATTAATGCTATTGAAAATTGATAAGCTCTGTATTTTAAATTAGTTTTTAGATTTGAGTTGTGGTTTTGAACTTTGAGTTTTGACATTTGAGTTTTTATTATAATTTTGAAATTTTAATTTCATTTACTTTAAATTAGAATCAAAACGAACATTTTTTTGTTATATTTAACAACTGATTATTTCCACTAATGTATTTCTTGCTCCTGGGACAGCGCCTTTTAAAATTAATAAATTTTTTTCAGAATCAACTGAAATTACTTTAAGATTTTTTATTGTAACTCTTTTATTGCCCATATGACCCCCCATTCGCATTCCTTTAAAAACTCTGGCTGGTTCAGTTGATCCGATTGAACCGGGCATACGAAGTTGATCTTTGTGTCCATGCGAAGCAGGCGCTCCATGAAATCCATGTCTTTTTACAACACCTTGAAAGCCTTTTCCTTTTGATATAGCGCTTGCTTTAATAATATCTTTGACTTTAAAAATTGAAACATCAATTTTATCTCCGATTTTATATTCTTGTTTTTCATCTTTCATTATTTTTCCTTTTTTATCTCTAAATTCTCTGATATATCTAAAATTCCCCAGATCTTTTAAGTGCCCTTTGAGGGGTTTATTTATTGTTTTCTTTTGTCCAAATCCAATTTGAATTGCTTCATATTTATCTTTTCCTTGATTTTTAATTTGAGTTACAACGCAAGGTCCTGCTTTTAAAATAGTTATTGGAATAACATTATTTTGTTCATCAAATATTTGTGACATTTCAATTTTTTTCCCTAAAATAAATTTCATACAAATTTTTAAATAATAAAAAAACAGAAATTTTTCTATAAAATTTAAACTAACGATTATTTATAAAAAAATTTCTGTTTTTTTATTTTAAGTTAGTTTGATTTGAAAAATTAATCTCCTTAATTGTAACAAATTATTCCAATTCCTTTTCTTTAATTTAAGAAGTAAATTAAAATAATTTATTACTAAAATATATTGCGTTTGCAAAAATATGATTTACATACTATTACATTTTAATTTCAATGTCAACTCCGGCTGGCAAACTCAAATTTGTTAACGCTTCTACCACCTTAGGTGTAGGATCAATAATATCAATTAATCTTTTATGCACACGCATTTCGAATTGATCTCTCGCGTCTTTGTGAATAAAAGTGGAACGTAAAACAGTGTATTTGCTTTTTTCAATAGGCAAAGGAATTGGTCCGATTATTTTTACATTCAATTTCTCAACCACATCTAAAAGCGTTCGTATTGCTTTGTCAATTATTTTATGATCAAAGGCTTTAATTTTAATACGAATCCTTTGATGATAATCCTCTTTCTTATTATTATCTACATCATTTTTTTCTTCTACTATTTTTTTTACTTTTTGAACTTTTTTAAGTTCTTTTTTGATTTCTTTTTTTTCTTTCATAAAGATTTAGAATTTTTATTCCTCATAAATTAATTTTTGTTCTTTTAAAACTATGTCTCTAAAAAATGGATGTATTGCGCCATATTCAACAAGATCAACTTTTTTGCCGAGCATTTGCTCTAAATTTAATTTTAGATGAGCAACATCAAGCAATGTCTTGCCCTTTTTAAGATCAATAAGTAAATCAATATCGCTTGTTTTTTTAATTTCACCTCGCGCAAAAGAACCAAAAAACGCAGCCTTAATTACTCCTTGACGTTTTAAAATCGGCGCTATTTGTTTTTTTACTTTTTGAATAATAACAATAGAATCTTTTTTAAGCTCTTTTTTGATTTCTTTTTTTTCTTTCATAAAGATTACAAATTTTAAAAATATATTTAAATATTTTCCAATACAATAAATTTATTTAATTACTAAACTTTGGCAAATTTTTTGAGATTCCTTAATTAAAAGGTAAAAATGACAATGCAATTATGTCATCCCGAGCGAAGCCGACTCAATTATAAATTAACTGTGTCATTCCGAGCGAAGTCGAGGAATCCCTTAAACTAAAATTCAAGAGATTTCTCCACTTCGCTGCGCTTCGGTCGAAATGACAGCGCGTGTCATCCCGAGC
>CAYHOD010000078.1:0-3644 GCA_964358215.1 uncultured Gammaproteobacteria bacterium
ATATTATACAAACTAAATTTTAGTTTAAAATTTAAAACACAAAATTCAAAGTTTTATCAGTTTTTCAATTTCTTTTCGCGTGAAAAAATGATTTTGAGTTCCATAGTGTTCTATAGCATAACTGGCTGTTATGCTGGCGTATTTCCCGCAAGTTTTTAAATCCTTGCCTTCAATATAAGCAATAAAAAATCCGGCCCGATAAGCGTCTCCGGCTCCTGTCGGATCTTTTATTTTTTTTGGCAAATATGAATTAATTTTTATAGTTTTATTTTGAGTGTTTATGATTGAACCTTTTGCTCCCAATGTAGTAATAATTATTTCGGTTTTATTTAACATATCAAAAATATTCCATTCTGTTTTTTTCTCCATTAATTTTATTTCATAATCATTGCCAATTACAAATTTAGCTTTGGAAATCATTTCTTGCAGTTCATTTTTATTAAATTCAGTGATTTGTTGCCCTGGATCAAAAACAAACGGAATGTTGTTTTTACAACATTCTATAGCGTATTTTATCATAATGTTTTTATTAATCGGAGAAATTAGAGCTAATTCAACTTTTTCTTTTATTTTATTAATATTTTTATTTATTGTTGCATTAAAAATATTGCCACAAAAAGCTGAAATTTGATTATCATCTTTATCAGTAATTATATAAGCGCTAGCTGTGTTTTTTTGTTTAGAAATAGATATGTATTTATTTTTAATTTTATATTTATTTAAGTGAGATAAATAATCTTTGGCGTCAACTCCCAAACAAGAAAAAATTATTGGTTCGTTTCCCAATAATTTTACATTGTAAGCAATATTTCCAGCGCATCCGCCAAAATTTTTTTTAATTTTATCCACAGCAAAACTTACATTTAAAATATGTAATTGTTCCGGCATAATGTGATTTTTAAAAGAGTCTGGAAAATCCATTACATAATCATATGCCAAAGATCCGACTATTAAAATAGCCATAATAAAAAAATCAAAATGACAAGTAATAAAGTAACCAGTAACGTGTAACCAGTAACCAGTAATTAATATTTGCCTTTGGCAAATTATACTCGTTACTTTTATTAAAAATCATTTTGCATTTTGAGATTTACATTTTACATTTTTGTTATTTGCCTTTCCAAATTGTACTCGTTACTCGTGACTGGTTACTCGTTACTTTTATCTTTTTTGTATTTTTCCTTTTTATTTGACCGCTTCTTGTTATTTTGCTTCTTCTGGTTGTTTTGCTTCTTCTTGTTTTTCTTCTTTTGGTTCGCATTTGCAACAAAACTCTGAATTTTTTTCAGATTGTTTGCAACCAAAAAAGCAAGAAATTTTTGCCATAAATCCCTCAAGAGGACAATGACATTTTTTGCATTTTTTCATACAAAATTTATTAAAAAATAAAAAAATTACATTTTAACAATTTCTTAAATCTTAAATTTCTTAGTTGGTTTTAACTTATTCGGTTTTTGGTAATTCGCCTGGTTTTCCTTTGACTGTGTTTGTAGTTTCTGATTTTTCGCCTTCATGATTAAATTTAAAACTATTTATCATCATTTTTAAAGTTGATTTAAAGTTAAGATGAGTTAATAAACTAGAATTATAAGAAAAAACATAAACTAAATTATCCTTGGCTAAATAAAAATTTTGAGCATCTATACTCCAAACGCCTTCAATTTTATCTACCATTGAAGTTTTTAATTTAGATTCGTCTAATGTTGTTGCTTCAAATTGTTTAATGTACCATTCTTTACTTTTTAATTTTTCAGAATTTTCTTGAACCATAACTATTATAGACTCTCCTGTTTCTATTGGAGGAGCAAAAATCACTTTATTATCCACAGTATTTATTATAAAATCTTTCAAATAAAAAATATTATATTTATAAATTTTATCTGTATAAATTTTAATTTTTCCTGTATTGGCAAGTTGATACAATCCTTCATCTGTCGGACTATATAAATTAATTACTTCCCATCCGTCTGGATATCCTCCAAAATCCGAATCGGCTCTTTGCGGATCTGTTTGATATAGTCCTTCTTCTACATCTGTTAATCCATCAAAGTCAGAATCAATTGTGGATGGTAAAATATTAGGATTAATTAAATCTAAATCAACATCTAAATTTACAAGCATTTCTTCTGTTTTGGGAACTAAAATTGCGTAAACGTCTTTTAAATCCAAAAGAGTGGCGGTTAAAATATTATTTTCAATGTCTTGTTTGGCTTCCAAAAAATTCCATTTTCCATTTTCTAAAATAGCTACTTTGAAATTTTTTTCTTTATAATCACCAATTATTTTGTCGTCATATCCTAAAATTAAAGTAATTGATCTTTTTAATTTAACGTTGGACGGGACAAAAGTATAAATTCCTCCGATTATATCTTGTTGCGGATCTATCATAAAATACGCTTTAGATGGAAATTGTCCTATTATTTTAAGATTTTCTTCTGAATCAGTAAACCCAAACGGCAATGTTACCTGAGCTCGGCTAATAATTTGATTATTTTTATCTTTAACTTCTGTTTTAATTGTTCTGGCTATTTCTATTTGTTTATTATTTTGATCTGCATTTTTTTGATTTTCCCCGTTAACGCCTGTTTGATTTTGTTGTTGAACTGGTTTAAAAAATATTTCTTTTGCCTTTTTATTAAATAAAAAAATAGATCCGCAAATTAATATAACTAAAATTAAAAAAATAGTTCTCCATAAAACTAATTTCTTTTTCCCGTTTTTTTCTTTTTTGTCTAAAAATTTAGTAGGCATTACATAAATATCTTCATTTTGTATTTCTTGATTTGAAGATTTTTTTGCATCTAAAAATGTTAAATCTTCTGGTATATTTTTAAAATTATTTTCTTGCATAAAAAATTATTTATTCTTAGTTTGAATTATTTCCAATAAAGTTCCTTTCCCATTTGGATTAAGTTTCTTTTTTATTTCATCGCCATCTTTAATTCTATCATCGTCTGTGTCTGGATTTAACGGATCTGTTTTCCAAATTTTTACTTCATCTCTATCTGACAATCCATCGTTGTCTGTGTCTGCTTTTAAAGGATTGGTGTCTGCCTGCGCTTCTTCTTGATTAGACAAACCATCTTTGTCTGAATCTATATTTTTTATCAATTGTTCAGTTGTTATTGTTGATAATTGAATATTTGCGTTTTTTTCTAAATTTTTTTCTATTTTTCTTTGTTCTTTTATTTCTTTTATTTTTGGCATTAAAGTATATATTCCGAAAAATAAAATTAAAATAATTATAACAACTCCTATTATTACAAAAATTTTTTTATTTTTTTGTTTAATAAATTTTGGAAAAGTTTGCGCAACTTCAGAAATTTCCTCTTCTTCTGAAAGTTCTTGCGGTTCAATTTCTTTAAATATATTTGATTGTTTTGACATTGTTTCTGTAGAAGAAAAAATATCTTCCACATTTTGTTGTTTTTTTTCTTCGGGCATAAAAACATTCTAACATTAGAACATCTCAACATTATAACATTGAGAATAAAAATATAAAAAAATAAAAATGATAAATAAAATATAAATTCAAAATGCAAAATTATCATTTAAGGGCGCTTCACTTTCATATCAATATTAACTGGTGCTATAGTTCCCGCAAAACAAAATGTCACATTTGATAATTGAATTTTTTTCCAACG
>CAYHOD010000079.1:0-3621 GCA_964358215.1 uncultured Gammaproteobacteria bacterium
ACTCGTTACTCGTTACTGGTTGCTGGTTACTTTATTAATTGTCATTTTAATTTTTTAAAATTTATGTCCTAATTTTTCAAAAACTTTTTTCATTTTAAGCGAGTCTTGCCAGGTTATTGGGGATTCGGAAATTATTGTGCAATTAATTTTTCTTTTTAAAATTTCTTTTGCTAAAGGCAAGAATGGAACCGATTGATTCATATTGATATGCTTTCTTTCTCCTTTTAAAGTCCATTCAATTCCTGAAAAATGAAAGTGATAATGTTTTAATTTTAAAGTTTCTATTTTATCCAGCGCTTCTGAATAATTTAATTTGCCTTGTTCTCTTGCTTGTAAATGCGCAAAATCCACGCACAAATTACACTTTGTTTCTTTTGCTAATTTTATTAACTCGTCTAAATTTCCAAGCGCTGAATATTTTCCCGTTGTTTCTGGCGCTAATTGCGCGTTTAATTTATTTTTTTTGATAATTTCCCGCATTTCCAAAATAGCATCTTTGGTTATTTTATAAACTTCTTCTTTTTTGTAATCTCCAAAAAATGCCGGGTGAAATACAACATAAGACGCGCCTAAATAATGCGCGCGCTCACAACTTGTTAAAATTCTTTGCTGCGATTGCTTAATTTTTATTTTTTCTTTTGACGCGAGATTAATCCAATACGGACAATGTATGCTCAATTTTATATTAAATTTCTTTGCGATTTCTCCAATTTCTTTTGATTGTTTGTTATTTAAATAAATATTATAAGTGAACGCTATTTCAATTGCTGTTAAACCTAAAGAATAAATTTTTTCTAAATTTATTGCGGCTTCTTTGTACCCGCCTAATCCGGCAGGTCCTAAAAATATTTTTTGCAAACCACTAATAGACATAAACAAAAAAATTTAAAATGCAAAAAATGAATTAAAATATTTAAAAATCATAAATCATAGAAATGTAAAAATTAAAAATCAAAAATTAAAATGACAATGCAAAATTCAAAAATAAAATTTCAAATCCCAAAATGAAAAATTATTTTTTGATATTTGATATTGCGATTTGAAATTTATTTTGATATTTGATATTGGGATTTTGGATTTTTATTTAATTTTAAGTTTTTAGTTATAGTTTTTCTGCCTTCGGCAGATCCCTGCCTGCCGTAGGCACGGTGCCGTAAGCAGAGACATTTGAGTTTTGTTATTGTTTTAGTATTTATATTCTTCTGATTTATACGGGCCATGAATTGAAATATTTAAATAATGACTTTGTTTTGAAGTTAGTTTGGTAAGTTGAACTCCTAATTTTTTTAAATGCAGTTTTGCCACTTCTTCATCTAATTTTTTAGACAAACAATAAACTCCAATTTTATATTTTTTACTCCATAATTCAATTTGAGCCAAAACTTGATTTGAAAAAGAATTACTCATTACAAAACTAGAATGACCGGTGGCGCAACCTAAATTAACCAATCTGCCTTCGGCTAATAAAATTATTGAATGATTATCTGGAAAAAAATATTGATCAACTTGCGGTTTAATATTTTGTTTTTTTATTCCAGAAATTTTTTCTAATTGTTCAACTTGAATTTCATTATCAAAATGTCCAATATTACAAACAATTGCCTGGTCTTTCATTCTGCTCATATGTTTAATGGTAATAACATCGCGATTGCCGGTTGCAGTAATATAAATATCTCCTTGATTTAAAACATTTTCTATAATATTCACTTCAAATCCTTCCATTGCCGCTTGTAAAGCGCAAATTGGATCAATTTCAGTCACAATTACTCGCGCCCCAAAACTTCGCATACTTTGAGCGCATCCTTTTCCAACATTACCATAACCGCAAATCACCGCTATTTTACCGGCAATCATTACATCTGTGGCTCTTTTAATTCCATCTGCCAAAGATTCTCTGCATCCATATAAATTATCAAATTTGGATTTAGTAACCGAATTATTGACATCAATAGCCGGAAAAAGAAGTTTATTTTGTTTTAACATTTGATAAAGTCGATTAACACCAGTGGTGGTTTCTTCAGAAACTCCCTTAATATTTTTAACAATTGTTTGCCAATAAATTTTATTTTTTTGATAAATTAATTTTAATTTATTTATTAATTCTTGAAAGTCCTGACCTTCTTTTGAATAATCTTTTTCTAACAATTTTGGATTTTGTTCAATTTCTATCCCTTTATGAATCATTAAAGTGGCATCGCCTCCGTCGTCAATAATTAAATCTGGTCCTTGATTTTTTTCAAAATTTAAAGCTTGTTCAAGGCACCACCAATAATCTTTTAAAGTTTCTCCTTTCCAGGCAAAAACAGGAATTTTTGTTGCTGCAATTGCCGCAGCCGCATGATCTTGCGTAGAAAAAATATTACAAGAAGCCCATCGCACATTAGCTCCTAAAATTTTTAAAGTTTCAATTAAAACCGCGGTTTGAATTGTCATGTGCAAAGAACCTGTTATCTTAACGCCCTTTAAAGGTTTAATTTTACTGTATTTTTTTCGTATAGCCAAAAGTCCTGGCATTTCTTTTTCAGCAATATTAATTTCTTTTCTCCCCCATTTCGCTAAATTTATATCAGCGATTTTATAATTTTTAGTCATATTAATAAGCAGAAATTTTGATTATTTTTTTCTGAATTTTAGTTGTTATTATTAATTTGTAATTTTTATTAATAAAAAAATTAATTTCACTTCTAACGCCGAATTTATTTTTAAAATAAATTCCGGGTTCAATTGTATAGCCAACATTCAATGGTAAAGATTGCCTACCTTTTCTATTTATTAAGACTCTTTTTCCGTGAGGACTTGTAAAGCCTAACGAATGCCCAGCGCTATGTAAAAATTTATCGCCATAACCATGCTTGTCTAAATAATTTCTCGCTATTGCGTCAATATCTTTTCCGATTGGTATTATTTTTCTTTTTAAATTGTTTCGCAAATAATTTATTGCTTTATCTCTTGCTTTCGCCACTATTCTGAAAATATCAGCATATTGTTTTGGCAAATTTTTACCATAATATAACATCCAAGTAATGTCCGCGAATGGCGCGTTTTTTTCAGCTAATTTTGCCCAAATATCAACCATTATTAAATTATTATTTTTTAACAGGTGCTGTTGTTCAGCAAAATAATGGACATTGGATGTATTTTTGCCAAAAGCCACAATTGATTTTTGTTTATCGGATATTAAATGATATTTTTTATACTGCGTTTTTATAAATTGCCTGACTTCCACTTCAGTTGCATAAGAATTATTTTTAATAAATTCAGCAACATATTTTATTATTTTTCCCAATATTTCAGCAGCTTTTTTGTGTTGTTTAATTTGTGTCTTATTCCATTGCATAGAATTAAAGAATTTCTTTTACTCTTATTGATAAATTTTTCTTTTTCGCCAAAAAATGAATACGATTTTAGTGAAAATATCGGAAGTCCGACTTCCGATTTTGGACTTCAACAAAATCATTGAAATTCATAAATTGGAATTAATTTAGATTAAAGGGGCTAAACTTTGTGTTTGTATCATAAACGTCAATTCCTTCTGCTTTTTTCAAAAATCCTATAATTTTATATGTTATTGGAGTTGCTATAATTTCATAAACAACTTTGAAAGCATAACCCGATATTATT
>CAYHOD010000080.1:0-3479 GCA_964358215.1 uncultured Gammaproteobacteria bacterium
AATCGCTCAGGAATATTTTCCTTTAACAAAAGAACAGGCGATTGAAAAAGGTTATCAATGGAAAGAACCAGAAGTAAGAAATTTTCAAATAGACATTAAAACACAAGATCTTCCAGATAATATCAAAAATGTTAAAGATGATATTGTAGGTCAAATAATTGAATGCCAGCATAATAATCAAAACTGCAATGAGCAATGCACAACCGCTTTTAAAATCATTCTACAGGAATTAGAATTTTATAGAAAAATGAATTTACCTTTGCCAAGATTATGTCCTAATTGCAGACACTATCAAAGAATTAAACAAAGAAATCCTTTAAAATTGTGGCATAGAAAATGTATGTGCAAAGGTCGAACCTCAGACAATGGAATTTACAAAAACACAATTGAACATTTTCATGAAAATAATCCGTGTCCAAATGAATTTGAAACAACATATTCTCCAGATCGTCCTGAAATAGTGTATTGCGAGAAATGTTATTTAGCGGAAGTGGTGTGAGTTAGCTTGTAGCTTCTTAGCTGGTAGGGGTTAATATTGGTATGAAAGTGAAGCGCCCTTAAATGTTAATTTTATAATTTTGTAAATAATTTTTATGTTTTTCTTTAACGATCCAAATAAAAAAATATTAAAAAATTTACAACCAATTGTTGATAAAATTAATGAGTTGGAATTAAAGTTTGAAAAATTTTCTGATAAAGAATTAAAAGAACAAACAAAAAAATTTCAACGAGAATTAAAAGAACAAACAAAAACTTTGGATGATATTTTGCCAGAGGCTTTTGCTGTTGTCAGAGAAGCGGCAAAAAGAACGATACAACAGAGACATTTTGATGTTCAACTTTTAGGAGGAATTATTCTTCATCAAGGAAAAATTACTGAAATGAAAACCGGAGAAGGAAAAACTTTAGTTGCCACTTTGCCCGCTTATCTCAACGCTTTAAATGGAGATGGAGCGCATATTATTACTGTTAATGATTATTTAGCGCAAAGAGATTCTTTATGGATGGGACAAATTTACAATATACTTGGTTTAAGCGTTGGATGTATTCAACACGAAAAAGCGCTTAAATTTCAATTATCAGAAAAATCCCTACAAGCTACAAGCTACAAGCCACAAGCTAATTCAGAAGAATCCCTACAAGCTACAAGCTACAAGCCACAAGCTAATTCAGAAGAATCCCCACAAGCTACAAGCTGCAAGCTGCAAGCTAATTTAATTCCTATTTCTAGAAAAGAAGCGTATGATTGCGATATTCTTTATGGAACGAATAATGAATTTGGATTTGATTATTTAAAAGACAACATGGCGTATGATTTAAATCAAATTAATCAGCGACCGTTTTATTACGCTATTATTGACGAAGTGGACAGCATTTTAATTGATGAAGCAAGAACGCCTTTAATAATTTCCGCTCCAGCCGAAGAATCGGCGGAACAATACAATCAATTTGCTCAATTAGTTCGCCGTCTTAAAGAAAATGAAGATTATAATATTGATGAAAAAATGAAAGCGGCCGCTTTAACAGAAAATGGAATTTCTAAAATGGAAAAATGGTTAGGAATGCAAAATATTTATACAGAAGGAGGCATTAATTTAGTCCATCATTTAGAAGAGGCTTTAAAAGCGGAAACTCTTTTTAAGCGCGATAGAGATTATGTTATTAAAGAAGGAGAAATAATGATTGTTGATGAATTTACCGGACGTTTAATGCCCGGACGACGTTATTCTGGCGGACTTCATCAAGCAATTGAGGCAAAAGAAGGAGTTCAAGTTCAAAAAGAAAGCGTTACTTTAGCGACAATTACTTTTCAAAATTATTTTCGTCTTTATAAAAAATTAGCCGGTATGACCGGCACAGCAGCTACGTCAGCCGAAGAATTTTCCAAAGTTTATAATTTAGACGTTGTAATAATTCCCACAAATAAGCCAATGGCCAGAAAAGATTTAACTGACAAAATTTATAAAACAGAGAAAGGAAAATTTAAGGCTATTATTGAAAAAATTAAAGAATTACATCAAATAGGACAACCTGTTTTAGTTGGTACTATTTCAATTGAAAAAAATGAATTATTAGGAAACATGTTGGATAAAGTTGGAATTCCATATGAAATTTTGAATGCCAAAAATCATTGGAAAGAAGCGGAAATTATTTCCCAAGCAGGAAAAAGAGGAGCAATAACGATTGCCACAAATATGGCTGGACGAGGAGTAGATATTGTTTTAGGCGGGAAAAAACAAGAAGAAATAACACAAATAGAATGGGAAAAGGAACACGATGATGTAATCACTTTAAATGGTTTGTATGTTATTGGAAGTGAAAGACACGAAGCGCGAAGAATTGATAATCAATTAAGAGGACGGTCTGGACGTCAAGGAGATTCAGGATGTTCTCAATTTTTTGTTTCTATGGAAGATGATTTAATGAGGATTTTTGGTTCAGAAAAAATGAAAATACTTATGGATCGCCTTGGTTTGCCGGACGATATGCCTATTGAAAATGGAATGATTTCTAGTTCTATTGAAGCGGCTCAAAATAAAATTGAAGGATATAATTTTGATGTTAGAAAACACTTGCTTGAATACGACGATGTAATTAATAAACATCGGGAAACTATTTATAAAAAGAGACGGGAAATATTGAATCAAAAAGAAAATTTAAAACAAATGATTTTAGAAATGATAGAAAAAGAAATTGAACAAGTGGTTTCTTTTCATACTTCTTTGGAAGATGAAAGAGAATGGGATTTGGAAGAAATTTATGAAGTGGCGCATACTATTTTTTTTATTCCAAAAGAAGTTAGAATAAAATTAGAAGACATAAAAAGAGAAGCTGGAAATAAAATGCAAGATGTTCTTTCCAGAACAAAAATCATTCAATATTTAGTTAAATTATCTCAGCAAGCGTACGATGAACTTGAAAAAAAAGTAAATTCAATTAGCAACGAGGCAATAAAAGAAAAATATATGCAAGAAATAGAAAAGGGGATTATGTTGCGAAGTATTGATAATTTATGGATTGAACATTTGGAAGCGATTGATTATTTAAAAACAGGAATTGGTTTGCGAGGTTATGGACAAAGAGATCCATTAATTGAATTTAAAAAAGAAGCTTATGGAATGTTTAATGAATTAATAAATACTATTGAAAAACAAATTGTTTACAGTATTTATAAAATTGGCTTGGCAACTGCAATAGCTCCTTCAATAATGCAAAAGAGCAATATTGAATTAAGCGCGCCAGCTAAAACAATGGACAATAAAAATTCATCAACATCGCGCCAAATTTTAACTCAGAAGATTGGCAGAAATGATCCTTGTCAATGTGGCAGTGGAAAAAAATATAAGCGCTGTCATGGCGCTTAAAATTTTTTTTACTCATTCATACAGTGTGGCATTTTAAATATAAATATATTTGCGTTTTTTTAAAAAATTTGTTATCTTAAATGTAAGATTTATTACTATATTATTTCTTACTAT